>NZ_CP070480.1:2100000-2261372 GCF_016924835.1 Rothia sp. ZJ932
ACGCGAGCGTGCGTGCCTCCGCCGGGGAAACCGCTGATATGCTGCGCGGTGTCAGTGAGAAACTTGATCGCATTGAGCACGCCCAGCGTGAGCAGGCAGAACGTCTTGCCCGCATTGAGAAAGCACTATCGGTTAAAGACCGCGTTCGGTCAGTTCTGAAGCGGGGTTAGTCGCATGAAGATTCTGGTTCTTTCAGATATGGGTCAGCAGACCTATCATGTGGGTGATGAGGCGATGGGCATCGCTGCTGCCGATGAGATGATCAGCCGCGGGCATGAGGTTGTTTTTCTGACCCGTTCCACTGAGCATTCTCAGCGTTTTGTGGGCGCCGGCGATTACCACCCCACTCTGCCCTTCCCCTGGCCCCCGGCTGATCGCGAGCGATACCTTGCCGACCTGATTCGCTTTGTGGAGGGCGAGCGTGATTTCACCTTCCCTGAGACTGAAGCTGATTACACCCGTTTTGTAGAGGGCGTTGCAGAGGCGGATGCTGTGCTGTTGGCTGGCGGTGGCAACATGAACTCCCGCTACGGCTGGCTACTCTATGAGCGCGTGGCGCTGCTGAGCGTAGCCCACCATCTGGGTAAGCCGGTGGTTGTTTCCGGTCAGTCGCTGGGTCCGGTTCTTTCCGGGCACGACGCAGGGGTTTTGGCATCCGCTCTTAGCCAGGTTGATGTGGTGAGTATGCGTGAGGTTACCTCTTTCACCTGGTGCCGCACGCGCGGTATCGCCGCTCTTGCAGGTCTTGATGATGCGACTTTCTATGAGCCGGGCGAGCGCCGTCTGCCCGGTGAAGGCGAGCTTTACCTGCCAGAGGACTACCTCTCGGTGACCTTCAACCATCTGAGCGATGAGCAGGTGGAAGCGGCGGCGCAGTTGCTAGATCGCGCGTCTGAAGAGCTTGGTCTTGCCCCGGTTTTCGTTCCTCACATGGGGGATCCTGCCCTGGGCAATGGTGATGTTGTCTTGCACCAGCGCATTGCCGAACGCATGAAGGCACGTTCCACGGTTCTGCCCATGGTTCACGCTGATACGGCGGTTCGGGTGCATCGCGGGGCTGCCCTCGTGCTGACTACCCGCTACCACCCGGCAGTTCTAGCGCTTGCCTACGGGGTTCCGGCGTTGGGTCTACTGCCCGATGCTTTCACTGATATCCGCTTGGGCGGGGCGCTTTCCCACTATGGTTTAGAGGATTTCGCGCTGGCTCTTGACTTGCTGGATTCCCCCCATGCGGTCTTTGATGCCCTGGCGGAGCTTCACTCCCGCAGAGCAGAGCTGTCAGCGGCTTTAACCAGCCGTGGTGAGCAGCTACGTCTCTTTCAGAAGAAGTGGTGGGACGCCGTGGCGGCAACTTTGACAGGTGCTGAGGCTGACCTGCCGATTCTGCAACCGGCAGCCCCGCTCAGCTCCAGCTCTCAGGACGCGTCCGGCACCTGGCGTCAGTTCAACGAGCTGTTGCGCCCAGTAGCGCGCAGACTCTCCTTTGAGGCGCAGACCGCAGAAGCTGAGTTTGATAGGGCACAATCCTACAATCGCAGGTAAAAGCCCTGCCCAAAAATCCCATAAAAATGCCCGGTGCTTCTAAAGTAGAAGCACCGGGCATTCTGGTATCAACGATTTAGTCTTCGATTAGATCGCGCACCACAATGGTCTGCTCGCGACCGGGGCCAACACCAATCGCCGAAATACGGCAACCCGAGATTTCTTCGAGCTTCTCCACGTACTTACGCGCATTTTTGGGCAGCTCGTCCAGAGTCTTAGCGTTGGTGATATCTTCTGTCCAACCTGGGAAGTACTCGTAGATGGGCTTAGCGTGGTGGAAGTCCGACTGGGTCATGGGCATCTCGTCGTGACGCACGCCGTCCACATCGTAGGCAACACAAACAGGAATCTGTTCCAAGCCGGTGAGAACATCCAGCTTGGTGATGAAGAGGTCAGTGAAACCGTTGATGCGCACAGCCTGACGTGCCAGCACCGCGTCGTACCAGCCACAGCGGCGGGGGCGACCGGTGTTCACACCGAATTCGCCGCCAGTCTTCTGCAAAAATTCGCCCATCTCGTCAAAGAGTTCGGTGGGGAAGGGACCCGCGCCCACGCGGGTGGTGTATGCCTTCTGAATACCAATGACGCGGGAAATGCGGGTGGGGCCAATGCCCGAACCTACGGACGCACCGCCAGCAGTTGGGTTGGAAGAGGTGACAAAGGGGTAGGTGCCGTGGTCAACGTCCAAGAAAGTTGCCTGACCGCCTTCCATGAGCAGGTTCTTGCCTTCATCGAGCGCATCGTTCAGTAGCTGGGTTGATTCAACAATCATGGGTGCCAGACGGTCGGCGAAGCTCATGAAGTACTCAACGATTTCTTCGACCTCAACGTGGTGGCGGTTGTAGACTTTCACCAGCAGTTCGTTCTTCTGACGCAGAGCGCCCTCAACCTTCTGGCGCAGAATCGACTCGTCGAGGATGTCCTGAACGCGAATACCCAGACGTCCGACCTTGTCCATGTAAGCGGGACCAATGCCACGACCGGTAGTACCGATAGCGCGCTTACCCAAGAAACGCTCGGTAACCTTGTCCATGGTCTGATGGTAGGGGGCAACTAGGTGAGCATTCGCTGAAATCTTCAGCTTAGAGGTGTCAGCACCGCGGGCTTCAAGACCGTCGATTTCCTCAAAGAGAGCCTCGGGGTTCACGACCACGCCGTTACCAATCACGGGCACAGCGTTTTCAGAAAGAATACCCGCCGGAAGGAGCTTCAGCTCAAACTTCTGACCGTTCACCACAACAGTATGGCCCGCATTGTTGCCGCCGTTGGGCTTCACCACGTAATCGACGCGTCCACCCAGTAGGTCGGTAGCTTTACCTTTGCCTTCATCGCCCCACTGGGCGCCTACAATCACAATCGCTGGCATAAAAAGAATTACTCCTAATGGAAGGTCTCACCTGCCGGGTTTCACGGCGGTGGGGCGCGCCTCCCCTTGCGTAATAATGTGTGGTTCGAGGAATAAGCCTTCTCTTGCTTGAGCGCACCATCCACCAGTTTACCCGGCAGAGGGGCGCGGAGCTATCTTTTAGTGTGGCGGCTGGATTTGTGACGGGTGCAGACCCCAATATCTCACAGTTCGAAACCGTTCGGCACAGACCCCGTTCTCCGATTCTCCCCCGCTAAGATGCCGGTTATCGCGTAATAATTACGTCACGAGGGATTTTGTACAAATTTAACGTATTATTCAAGATAACCATGACGCCAACCACACTCTAATGACCCCCATCATGAGAGAGCGTCACGGGCATTCACACCATCCATTCGGTCTTTGATCAAAGGAGATTCATGAACTACCGTCGCAAGAAGGCAGCACGCGCTGGCGCGTCTGCCCTGCTGGGGTTCTCCCTGGCACTGCCGCTCGCAGTAGCACCCGGAGCATCCGCCGCAGAACTGCCTCACACCCAGGAATCCATTGCACAGTCTGCAGCAACCAGTGGAAAAATCAGCGCCAACCTTAAGAACACCGAAGGCAACATCAGCGTCTTCGTGAAGTTCAAGGGCGAAGGTGCTTACCGTGCTACCCAGCCCAAGGACGTCCTCGATGGCTCACGCGAACCCGTAGCAGCGGTTAATCGCGTACAGCAGATTGAGCGAGCCGTTCAGTCACAGGCAGCGCAGGTTGCCGATCAGTCATCAGGCAAGATTCTTTACACCACCCACAACACCGTACGAGGCGTAGCACTCTCCGGCGATGCGCAGGCACTGATTGATCTGGCGAACCGCAGCGACGTTGAAAGCATCGCCCGCATTATTCCTAAGGAACGCAACAACGGTGGCACCGTTATCGACACCGAGGCTATCAATACCTGGACCCAGACCGGCAAAACCGGTAAGGACGTCAAGGTAGCAGTCATCGACACCGGTATTGACTACACCCACGCAACCTTCGGCGGCCCCGGTACTGATGCAGCCTACAAGAGCGCAAAGAACTCCACCGATCTTCCGGCACAGAACGCTAAACTCTACGATCCCAAAAAGTTCATCGGTGGCTACGATTTTGCAGGCGATAGCTATGACGGATCCAATGACGCTCAGCCTGATGGCAACCCGCTTGACTGCGAAATTGCAGGTCACGGCACCCACGTTGGTGGCACCGCTGTAGGCTACGGCGTGAACGCTGACGGTTCAACTTTTGACGGGGATTACACCAAGCTCTCCGCCAAGGACGTTCAGGGCATGAAGATCGGCCCAGGTTCAGCACCAGAAGCTCAGCTGTTGGGCTTCCGCGTCTTTGGTTGTGAAGGTTCAACCAACCTCACCGGTCAGGCGCTGGACGCCTCACTTGACCCCAACGGTGACGGTGACTTCTCAGACCGCGCAGACGTCGTTAACCTGTCACTGGGCTCTGACTTCGGACCCGTTGACGATCCTGAAAACGAGATCATGGACTCCCTCTACCGCAACGGTGTTCTCACCGTTGTAGCAGCGGGTAACGCTAACAGCTACCAGGGTGTTGGTGATACCTACTCCATTTTGGGCACCCCCGGCAACACTGTTTCCTCTTTGACCGTAGCCAACTCTATTGGTTCAAACGCTTACAGGGACAAAGCTGAAATTCTTGCACCCTCCGACATTGCAGGTGAGGTAGCAGGCGACTACAGCGTTAACTTCGATTACGATGCAGCAACCGAAGAACAGCTCACCGGTGAAGTTGTTATGACCACCGCAGACAACCCCTACGCTTGTGATGAGTACGGCCCCGATGTTGATTTCGGTGGCAAGTGGGTTTTCATTGACTGGTCTGATGAAACCGGCGACTACCCCTGTGGTTCAGGCGTCCGCTTCGATAACATCGCTAAAGCAGGCGGTAAGGGCGTAGTACTGGCTTCTCAGGTTCTGCTGGAAAACGCGGGTATCGCAGGTAATAAGACTATCCCCGGCATCCGTATCAACTCACAGAACGCCGAAAAGGTGCGTGAAGCTGTCATCAAGGGCGGCGTGAGAATCAAGCTTGATCCCGAATCCATCGGTGTAGCCGCGATTGAAACCGGTAAGCTCGACACCTTGAACCCCTCCACCGCACGTGGTCAGCACGGTTCACAGGGCTTCACCAAGCCCGACGTCGCAGCATCGGGTACCTCCATCAAATCAGCAGCGGTAGCAGGCGGCAATAAGCCTGCTGTCATGACCGGCACCTCTATGGCTGCACCCCACGTAGCCGGTATCGCCGCGCTGGTAGCTGAAGCTCACCCGGAGTACTCACCTGCTAACATCAAGGCAGCCATTATGAATACCGCGCACCACGATCTTCGTGACGAAGAAGGAGACATCTTCTCCGTTGAGCGTGTAGGTTCCGGTCGCATCGACGCGAAGGACGCTGTAGACACAGACGTCCTGCTGTACAACTCAGACCGCCCCGAGCAGGTCTCAACCAGCTTCGGCGTTGTTGAGTTGGCACCCAACGAAACCAAAACTTTCACTCGCAACTTCACTGTTGAGAACCGTGGCGAATCAGCACGCACCTTCGCTGTAGATTTCGCAACCAGTTCAGAGCTTCAGGGCGTTACTATCTCAGCCCCTGAAACCGTTACTGTTGGCGCTAACAACAACGCTACCGTCACCGTGACCGTCACCGTTAACGGTGCCGAACTGGCTAAGCAGCTTGACCCTGCGACCCTCGAATCGCACTCCCAAATTGCTCGCCAGTACATCTCGACCCTCTCAAGCCGCATCCTGCTCACCGACGGTGACTTCCAGTTGCGCGCGCCCGTCCAAATTGCGCCTAAACCCGTCTCGAACATGAGCGCTCAGGCTCCCACCTTCACCGGCGCGGAGAACGCAGCTCGCGTTAAACTGACCGGCGAAGCTCTGAATCAGAACGGTTACATTTCAGCACTAGGTGCTTTCCAGCTAGGCGAGAAGAGCCCCCGCATTCCTACCCATTCACTGGGAATCGCATCTGCCCAGGCAGTAGATATTCAGTACGTGGGTGCAAACTCAACTATCCCCGCGCAGCTTGCCACCGGCAACACTAACGCTGACCCTTTCTTGAACTTCGGCATTTCATCTTGGGCTAACTGGGAGACTTTCAGTCGCAGCCTCAACTACGAGATTGACATCGACCTCGATAACGATGACAACCCCGAGTACATCGTTTCTACCGGTCGCATCGCCGGTGTTGATTACCCCATTGCCCGCCTCTACAAGCGTCAGGCAAACGGTCAGTTCGTTTCCATTGATGCACAGGCTATCAACAGTGTAACCGGTGAAGTAGATACCAACCTCATGGACACCAACACCATGGTTGTTCCTGTGAACCTCGCCAAGATGAACCTCAGCGCCCAAGAAGCGGCTAACCTGCGTTACGCCGTCTTCAGCTCAGCGGCAGGCGTCGATGGCCTGGTTGATAGCACCGGTTGGATCTCATACAACCCTGCAGCACCCGACCTTGCCTTCGGCGCAGATAAGGTTGTAGGCAGCTCAGCTCTCTTTGCTGATTCACCCGAAACTGAGCTGACCGCTTACCGTGCCCGCAAGAGCGATGCTCAGGCACTGTTCTTGCACATGCACAATGGAACCGGCAACCTCTCGGGTATCCGTGCAGGTGAAGATGGCGCTAAGGCTGAGGTTGTAGACATTGAGACCAAGACTCTCACTTACGACCCCCGCTTCACTGACGTTCCCGCTGAACACATGTTCCATGAGGAGATCTCATGGCTAGCGACCCGCGGCATCACCAACGGTTGGGCTGACGGCACCTTCCGCCCCGACGCTCCCGTTGAACGCGCCGCAATGGCAGCATTCTTCTACCGTCTCGCTGGCTCACCCCAGTTCACGGTATCTACCAACTCACCGTTCACCGATGTGCCCACCACCCACCCCTTCTACAAGGAAATTTCGTGGATGGCTGAGCAGGGTATCACCACAGGTTGGGCTGACGGCACCTTCCGCCCCGACGCTCCCGTTGAACGCGCCGCAATGGCAGCATTCTTCTACCGTCTCGCTGGCTCACCCGACACCGCAGCACCTGCCAATAATGTCTTCGCAGACGTGAGCGCTAATCACCAGTTTGCTACTGAGATTAGCTGGCTGTCTGAGCAAGGCATCACCAACGGCTGGGATGACAACACCTACCGCCCCGACCTCAGCATTGAGCGCGGCGCGATGGCAGCATTCGTCTACCGCTACGACAAGAACGTACTGGCTAAGCGCTAAAACGCGAACCACCGTATAGGTTCTTTTCGCAGGTAGTAGCGAGGGGTCGCGTCCGTCAGTTTTCTGATGGACGCGACCCCTCCTTTGTCTTGTGCTCAAGAAGGTTGCTTTCTCACCAACAACGCAGGACGCGCCCCCTGTTCTCACCGCCGAGAACAGGGGCGCGTCCTGGTGGTTTTTGCAGCTTAGTTGAGTACCTTCATCTGCAGCGGGTAAGTGTAGAACTCACCGTTGTTGGTTTTGATGGCAGCAAGAATATGAATCACCAGCATAGCGATTCCGGTGACCAGGTAGATCGGCCAGACAACAAAAGCTGCAACGCCCAAGGTGACGATGATGGAGATATTAGCGATCATGTTGATGATCCACATGGTGAAGCTGAAGTTGAAAGCACCAGCGGCGGTTGCGCGAAGGTAACCGTAGCCGGGCTTGTCTTTGTAAATAAACCAAAAAATCAGCGGCACAGCGAAGCCCAAAAGAGTACCGCTGAGATAGGTGGCGGCGAGGGTGCCAACATGAATCAGGAGGGCGAGGCTCTTAGTATCAGCGGGCATACCGTTAAAAGCACCGCCCTGATGAGGCATCCGATGTTCGAAGCCGGGCTGAGAGTAACCGGGCTGCCCGTATACAGGGTGCGGCTGAGTTGGCTGCTCAGGATTGTGGTTATAAGGGTTCTGGGTCATCGTCTCTTTTCTTTCTCTGTACCGTCTGTGATACTTACAGCCTACGTGGTGAAGACATAGCTCACCAGAATAAAGCGTAAAGAGTAGAGTCAGCTCTACCGAACAAGGTGTTATTGCCCGACTCACACCGCTAAGATGGTGAGCATGAGCGAACTTCAACAGCAGATTGTTGCCCACATGGGCGTTAAACCAGAGATTGATGCCCCCGAAGAGATTCGTAAGCGCGTGCAGTTTTTGTGCGATTACCTCAAGGCGAGCCACACACAGGGGTTTGTGTTGGGTATCAGCGGCGGCGTTGATTCCACCCTTACCGGACGTCTGTGCCAGCTCGCGGTAGAGGAGCTTGCCTTTGAAGGTATTGACGCTGATTTCGTGGCTGTTCGTTTGCCCTATAAGGTGCAAGCTGATGAGGATGACGCCCAGGCGGCACTGGATTTCATCATGCCCAAGACCACCGTTACTTATAACATTGGGCAAGCTGTGGACGGTTTCGCTGACGCTTTTGAAGACGCCACCGGGCGCACCATCGGTGATTTCAATAAGGGCAATGTCAAAGCGCGTGCGCGCATGATTGCCCAGTACGCACTGGCTGGTGAAAAGAACCTGCTGGTGGTAGGTACCGACCACGCAGCTGAGAACATCACCGGTTTCTTCACCAAGTTCGGTGACGGTGGCGCCGACGTGCTGCCCCTCGCTGGTTTGAACAAGCGCCAGAACCGGCAGCTGCTGAAGACTCTGGGCGCGAAAGAGCGGCTCTGGGTGAAGGCTCCCACTGCTGATTTGCTTGACGGAAACCCTGGGCGCACTGACGAGGACGAGCTCGGCATCACCTACGACCAGATTGATGACTACCTCGAAGGTAAGCAGATTGACCCCGCCGCAGCCGAAGCGCTCGAAACCAAATATCTGCGCTCACGCCACAAGCGCGTCCTACCCGTTACACCGGCTGACGACTGGTACAAGAGCTAGGTGATTTACAGAGGGTACCCGGTGTACGCCCGCTAATGACTTCGGGAAAGACCGCGTACCCCAGTAGCGTGATGCAAGCTCCCAGTAAGATGCCCGCCAGCACGTCGGTTCCCCAGTGTACTCCTGCGTAGATGCGGCTGGCGGCGACAGCAAGTATCAGTATGCCCGCAGTAACACCGGTCAGGACGCGCGCTGTACGACCCATGAGGGCGTAGGCGGCGAGGTAGATGCCTAGGCTCAGGGCTGTTATACCGGTGGCATGCCCCGAAGGAAAAGAGTAAGCATACTCAGGTACCAGGTGGAATTCCTCTGCCGGGCGCAAACGGTCAATAATGCGTTTGATGACCCACATGAGCCCCGGTGCCACCACCATGCCACATGCAATAGTGAAAAAGGGCTTTGCAGACCGGTGTGCCCGGCTCAGCGCTATAGCGGCAACGGTTGCGTAGATTGTTTGCGGTACCGTGTTGAAGGCCTGCGTGAAGCGCGCCACCAGGGGGTTGAGCGCGTCCGCTCTCTCGCTGATGGCGAGGTGCCACAGCCACTGGTCAAAAAGGTTGTCGTGGTTGGTGAGCACGATAAAACTTGTAATTACACAGAAAATCAGCGCGCAGGTGAGGCCGGTCAGCAGCAGGCGGCGGCGCAAGGTGGAATCGGGCATTGTTCTAGTCTAGCCCGCTCCACAAAGTATTCCGCTACGGTGAAAGTACCCGCGCTAAAGACAGTACTTTCACCGTAAGCCCGTACTTTTTTGCATCCCTACGGATGCTACCCCTACAGCGCAAAGAATCCCTCGATGGCGCGGGTTAGGTAGGCGACGTCGTCCACGTGGCACATTTCGCGCGCGGAGTGCATCGAGAGTAGCCCCAGACCTACGTCCACGGTGCGAATGCCCAGGCGGGTTGCGGTAATGGGGCCGATGGTTGAACCGCACGGAACATTATTGTTTGAAACGAACTCCTGGTAGGGAACCCCCGCTTTCTGGCAGGCGAGCGCGAAGGTTCCTGCACCGAGCGCGTCCGTGGCGTAGCGCTGGTTGGCGTTGATTTTTAGTAGGGGTCCGGCTGCTGGTGCGGGGCGGACGCGCGGGTCATGGTGACCTGCGTAGTTGGGGTGTAACAGGTGACCGGCGTCCGATGAGAGGCAGAAGGATTCTGCGATGGATCGTCGGTGTTCTTCGGTGCTTTCCCCGCGGGCTGCGCTCAGGCGTACCAGGATGTCTTCGAGGAAGGACCCGGCGGCACCTGATCGGGATTCCGAGCCGATTTCTTCGTGGTCGAAGGCGGCGAGTATGACAGTGTGCTGGGCGCTAGCGTAGGCGTCGGACGCGGTGAAGCGGGTGAGAGCGGTGAGTCCGGCGTGTACCGATGAAAGATTGTCGAGGCGTCCTGATGCGAAGAATTCTTGGTTTTCGCCAAAGACGCGGGGGGCTTGGGTGTCTGCTAGTAGCAGGTCGTAGCCGACGATTTTTTCGGGGTCGATAGCGCCGTTTTCGGTGTGTGAAGCAAGGTAGCCTAGGACGTCGCCGGTGGAGTCCCCCGCGCCCCAGACGGGGTAGATGTTGCCCTGTTTATCGAGTTTGAGACCGTTGTTGGCGTCGCGGTCGAGGTGGATTGCAAGCTGCGGTATGCGAGCGACCGGCGCGGTTTTCACCAGATGTGAGGTAAGGGTGCCGTCGATGGCGGTGACGAGTCGCCCGGCGATGCAGAGCTCGCGGTCGAGCCACGAGTTTAGCAGCGGGCCGCCATAGACTTCTACGCCCACTTGGTTCCAGGTGAAGGAACGCACCGAGGATTGGGGTTTGAGCTTGAAAGAAGGCGAGTCAGTGTGTGCCCCCAAGATGCGATAGCCGGAGGCTTTTGCGGCAGTGGGCGCGCCTGCCCAGGCGATGATGGCGCCGTCACGCACCACGTAGTGCTTGCCGGTGGCAACGTCAAATGCCCACGCATCCTCTTCATTAAGGGCTGTAAAACCCGCTGTGTTCAGGCGACGCGCGGCTTCTGCTGCCGCGTGAAAGCTGGTGGGCGCTGCCTGCACAAAGCTGGCGAGGTCATCAATATTCTGAGCTGCATCAAAGGTCATGCTCCCCATTTTACGCCCCGCAACCTATCAGGTGTTGGTCACAAAGATACTGCCGAGAAGAGTTCGTCGGCGAAATACACCGGGTGAAAGATTCAAAGAGGTGTGTGCCGTGCATAAGATTGAAGGTAAGCATCCCGCTGCTGGAATGAGTATTATGAGCCCGCGTTTTAATCCTCCGCCCAGCCCATCATCCGGCTGGTGGGTGTTCGCGATTGACCGCTTGCGTCCTCGCCCCGTGATGCCAACAGCTGTGCAACTGGATTCAAAAGCGCCCATCTGAACATTTCAGATGGGCGCTTTCACATCGTTTATGATCCAATAACCGGCTGCTGATCTGCTGCCGGGCGGACGCGCTGGATCTTGCGTTTGCGGGCGGCAAACACCACCGCACCGGCAAAGATAAGTTCCATAGCGAACACGGTAAAGAAATCTGCGGGAGTAGAACCTGCGTTGGCGAAGGGATCAACTGTGCCCATGAGTCCTGAGAACATCGCCAGAACGTTGTTGATAACGTGCAGGGCGATAGCGGCTTCTAGTCCGCCGGTGTACCAGACTAAGAACCCAGCGGTGAGCCCCATACACAGCACAGAGAGCTGACCCCAGAGATCATAGCCGTGACCGAGCATGAATAGGGGCGCAGGCAGAATAATTGCCCATGCTGGATGCTTGAGCCAACGGCCGATGGTTTGCATCAGGTACCCGCGGAAAATAAGCTCTTCGGCGTAGCACTGAATGGGCACCAGGGTAATCAGCAGCACCAGATAGATCCACAGGGGGCTTGCCTGCTCCCGCCAAGGCTCAGTAGCTTCAGCTCCACCCATGAAAGGGGTGATAGCAAGCGGAACCAGCAAAAAGATGAGGGCAGCAATACCACCGCACAGCAGCATCCATCCCCACCGCAGGCGTCCAGCAACCGAATGAACCAGCCCCCACGGTTTCGGGCCTATGATGAGACGAGCCAGCCACATTGACGGGAACATCACCGCAATGGAAGCAAACAAGTAGGCGAACACCCAGGGGTTTTCAAAGGCTGCGGTGGTGAAGGCTTCCATCGCTTTAGACGGGTCGGTCTCTGAGAAAAGACTGGGGAAATCCGGCACCATGAACATCGCCGCGACAAGGGGAACGGTCAGCAGGGTCTGAAGAGCCAGAAAGATTCCCAGTCCGATAGCGCCTTCCACTAGCGGTTTCCACCAAGCATTTTTGGGGTCAGCAAAAGCGAGGCGGTGGTGGGGCAAAGGCCCGGGATTGTAGGGACGCGCAAAGGCGGGGTATTGCCCAGGGTGAGGTGCATTGGGCGGTAGCTGCCCGTTATACCCCACTGGGGTGTAGGGCGCGTTCGCTCCGGGAACGACCGCGGCGGGTACTCCATAGTTACCGGTTGTTGGTGGAGCTCCGGGCGGCTGGGCGGCAGCGCCGTTAGTAGCTGCGGAATCTTGTGCCCAGGGCACGTGGTCAGGGTTTGAACTCATACCTTTCACCCTAGCAAAACGAGTGCCTCTCCAGTGACGGGACGCTCGCTACCATCTCACAGTCGTCGCGGTGGTGTTCCCAAGCGGGGCTGGGGTCGCCCTCGGGCACCTTGCCGCTAATCGCATCGCCGTGGGTATTTTTAATGTCTACCATGATGAACTTTCCCTACTTTAGGATTCCGGTGAGTACGGCGATGGGGATGCTGATGTTGCCCCAGCATGACAATCAGGGCGTACACACCGGCAATGAGAATGCCCCATGAGCGTGCTTTTTCGCTGACGGTGACGCCGAAGTCGTAGACTACCGCCCACAGACCGTGTGCTAGGTGAAGGGAAGAGAACGACAATTGCGGCTAGGTAGACCAGTGAAATGAGGGGCGCTCTGGTGTATACAGCCTTATTTTGTTGCGATGTGCCGACGATGAATGAGGGCAGTGAGAATCCATAACATGACCGCCGCAAAGAGACAGATAATGGGTACGGACGAGACGATCAGCGCGGGTGCCGAAGCATCGTTAAGCCCCTGGTCACTACCGTGAATCCTGATCGCAATATTCATGGGCGAGATTGCCAGCCCTACAGCGGCAACCACCGTCAGGGCGTAAAAGACCCAGCGCACCCAGGTACGGGAATAAGCGAGGAAGGGGCGCGCGTCCACCCACAGAGTCATCATCAGCAGCGGCAACCAAATGTTGTGATGAGACCACGAAATCAGTGACATCATCATCATCAAAAAGGCGTTCAGGGAAATCTCGCTCAACACCATGCGACGGGAGTGCAACTTCGGCAGAAGATAAGCAACGCCCAGCAGCAGAGCCAGCGTCAGCGTGTACTGCAAGATTTTGAGCAGGGCGCCTTCGGGAATCCCCAGGTGCATGAGCCAGCCGAGAATCGAGATGTTGTCAGGGAAGTTTATATTACCCACGCGCGAAGGATCAGAAAGAGCTGAAAACCAAAACTCTTTCGCCTCTGCGGGCATCAGAATGAAACCCAACATCACGGTTGTAAAGAAGCTAATGCCTAGGGTGATAACGCCCTTAAAATCGCGGCGCATCAACAAAATCAGACCAAAAGCCAACGGGGTCAGCTTAATACCACCGGCGATACCAATCAGCACACCGCGCGGAATACGGCTTGCCGGGCGTAAAAGGTCCACCAGCACCAAAAGCATAATCAGCGGGTTAATCTGTACCAACCCCATCAACCCGCGACGCCACGGCCCCAGCACCAAAATGCCCGCAGTCATCAAGGCAATCGTTCCGGTGCGACCGATAAAGTGCTGGCAGGGAATCTCATACCCGCGAGCATTCACGTAATCGTAGATAAGGGTCGCGAGTAGCCACGCCACCGCGAAAGACAGCACCAGCACGCAAACCACCCCCAGCCAGCGGCACAAAAAGCTATCGCCGCAAAAGGCGGGTAGGTAAAGGGCAGCCAGAAATCCTCGCTCCACCGCACAATATCGGGAACATAGAGGTCCTTGGTAAACCCCTCGTTATCAAAAATAGTCATCGCGCCAGCGCGGTATACCGAAAAATCGAAGGCATCCAGCGTTAGTGTCTTGTACATGTGTTGGTATACCACCCAGGCAAGCAGGGCATAAGCCACGAAAGATAGCCATTTCTGGCTAGAAGTCACCCACAGGTTTGTACTCACGCCACTCACGAACGCGGTGCCTCAGTGGTATCGTGAGCACCCTGCGAAGATTGGGTAGGCTTAGCAACAGCAACTAATCGGGTACCCTGGGGTACTTTCTTCTTGTTCCTGCGCGGAGTGCGGGCGGGCGCGTCCGCCCCGGTGCTCTGGGGTACGGACGCGATGGCGAGGGCCAGTGAGACCACCAATAACCCCAAGGCAATGTAGTAAATGAGCTGAGTGGGGTAGAACCAGTACATGTCGGTGTACACGCCTAAACCGGTGAGCACTAGCAGAACCGCTCCGATACCCGCCAGCGCGTAGTGAATCGGGGTGAAGGTGCCTCGCACCGGGTTTTTGAACCCGATGTAGGCGGCGGCGAGCGCGAATAGGATCGGGAAGAAGACCTGCCCCCACATGGTAATGGAGTCGTTGGAGTAGCGGTAGATTCCTAGCGCTTGGATCACCGCGACGGCTAGTAAAAGAACGAGTGCTGGCAAAGATTTCACGTTGGCAAGTTTACCGCAGGCAGTGGAGCCTCTCCCTCTTGTGGTCGAGAGCGCATTTTAAGACATGTTATGCCGCGAAACCTGTATTTTTTTGTATTCTCGGCAGCTAGGGGGTCAGAAAGTAGGTGAGGGCACCAAGGATGAAGACGCTACCGGCGGTCAGGGCGCAGGCGAGTTCCACCAGTATGCCCAGTCCCATCGATTTGAGGGCTGCTACGGTATCGGGAATTGCTCTGCGCATATCGCCCTGACGCACAGACTCGCTGGTGTACAAACCCACCGCGAAGCCAATGAAGAGACCGACAATCGGAATCACAAACATCCCCACCACGGCACCAACGATGGCGAAGAGAATAGAGCGGTTGGGTATCTGATGCCTTTTCATGGTACGCCCGGTTAGCACTGCTTGGGCGGTCATACCGGCAAACATAATCAGCCCGCCGATAATAGCCACCGCCCATCCTTCAGGACCGCGCAGGGTCAGACCCCACGCGAGAATACCGGTGAGTACTGCCAGCGAGCCAGGCAGAATGGGGTACACAATGCCAACGATGCCAACAGCTATTAGCAGGACGGCAATGATGGTCATGATTACAGCGAGAGTCATGCTTTTTAGTGTAGAGGACGCGCTCCCCTGCCCCTGCGGCGGGTGGAGGTTTGTTGAGTGGGGCAGAGTGAACATCCTATAATTGCATTATTCATACCAATTAAATGTTGAGGTAAATTGTGCCTGAAAACCCTGCGCCACTCCCTAACCGCCGACCACTCACGTTGAGCGCGCCGGGCACTCAACCCGCCGATGGGCCGGGCATGCCGGTGTCTGAGACGCAGGCAAAAGATAGGGCGTCGGGGCGGGCTACCTGGCACCGCAAGGCGTCGAAGCCGGTGAGTCTGTGGATGATTGCCCTTTTTGTGGCGCTCATGGTTCACCGCTGGGTACCTGATGCCCTGTGGCTAATGGTGCATATGGTGACGCTGGGTCTGATGACTAATAGCATCCTGATTTGGAGTCAGCATTTCACCGAGGCGCTCCTGAAGAACCGTCTGCCTGATTCGGCGCGCGGAGTGCAGATTCGCCGTATTTATATGCTGAATATTTCTACTGTGGTGATGATGGCGGGTATGCTCACAGCGGCTTTCCCGCTGACGGTGGTGGGTGCAACAGGCGTGGGCGCAGTGGTGGCATGGCACGGGTTTTCCCTCTTGCAGCAGGTTAGAAGTGCACTGCCTGCCCGGTTTACGTCTACGGTGTATTTCTATATTGCGGCGAGCTGGCTGTTGCCAGTGGGTGCTGTGCTGGGCGCTTTCTTAGCAAAGGGACTGAGTTCTGACTGGTATGAGCGCACTCTGCTTGCCCACGAGGCAGTCAATATTCTGGGTTTTGTGGGGCTGACGGTAGTGGGCACTTTGACGACTCTCTGGCCTACTATGTTGCGCACCAAGATGGTTGCCAATGCGGTACAGCTTTCGTTACGTGGGCTTTACGGTATGTGCGCCGGTCTTGCGGTGACCGTTGCCGGTGCTTTGGCGGGGTCTCAGTGGCTCGCTGTTGCCGGTTTGGTGCTGTATTGCCTGGCGTTGGGGGTTATTGGCTACCTGATGGTGCGTACCTGCACCGCTAAGAAGCCAACTGAGTTCGCCACGATGTCGGTGTCGGCTGGCTTTATCTGGCTTATGGTGGGTGTTATCTGGACTGCCGCTATGGTTGCTACCACCAGCTTTGAAGAGCTAAATATGCGAACGGTCACCCCCGCGTTTGTGGTGGGTTTCTTGGTGCAGGTTCTTCTGGGCGCTATGTCTTATCTGCTACCGGCACGCATGGGCGGGGGTCCCGCAGCGGTGCGTACCGCTAATGAGGAGTTCAACCGCTTTGCGGCAGGACGCGTGGTCATTGTTAACCTCTGTCTGTTGGTGTTCGTGCTCCCGGCAGATGTCACGGGTTCGTGGGTGCGAACCACAATGTCCTTGTTGGGTGCTTTTACCCTGTTTGCTTTTATGCCCCTGATGATTCGCGGGGTGCGTCGCTCTGTTGCCAAGCGCAAAGAGATGATCTTGGCGCGTTCTCGCGGTGAGGCTCCCAAGCCTGATCCGCAGGCGTTGAGCCCCTCCCCTGCCCGTCACGGACGCGGTGCCGCAATCGGTGCCGGTGCGGTTGCGTTGGCGCTGGTGGCGGGGTTGCTCGCTAACCCCACCGTGTTCTCGCGCGGTGTTGAGAGCGTCTCAAGCGTTACGCCCACAGGTGAGACAACCACTGTGCAGGTGGAGGCTACCGCTGATATGCGCTTTGAGCCGGCTGCCGTTGAGGTTCCTGCCGGTAACCGCCTGGTTCTTGAGGTCACCAATACCGATGCTGGCAATGTACACGATTTGGTGCTTGCTAACGGCACCAGCACCGGGCGCATTGATCCCGGTGCCACAAAAACCCTCGATGCCGGTGTGGTCGGTCAGTCCTTAGAGGGCTGGTGTTCCGTTGTGGGGCATCAAGCGATGGGTATGGTTTTTGATGTCAACGTGATAGGCGGTGAGCCAGCAGATGCTGGCCACTCCGCGCATGTCGGTGGGCAGGGTGCGTCCGCTCTTTTAACCACCGCTGATCTTGACCTGGCAAAAGCGCCCGAGGGTTTTGAAGCCCGCAGTGCCGTTCTTGAACCGCTCCCCGAAGACGCAGCTACCAAGGGTACCACGGTACACCGCCGTACCCTTGAGGTAGAAGAGCTCAACCGCCCCGTCGCACCCGGTCTAGAGATGCAGGCGTGGACCTTCGGCGGGGAGATTATGGGTGAACCCTTGCGCGGAAAAGTGGGCGATATTTTTGAGATTACCCTGGTCAATAACGGCACGATGGGTCACTCCATTGATTTTCACGCGGGTATGGTGAGCCCCGATGAGCCCATGCGTACCATTGCGCCGGGTGAGTCTCTGGTCTACCGGTTTGAGGCTCGCGGTGCAGGTGTGTGGCTGTATCACTGCTCTACCGCGCCGATGAGCACCCATATTGCTGCGGGCATGTACGGGGCTGTCATTGTCGAGCCCGAGAACCTTGAACCCGTTGACCGCGAATATGTACTGGTGCAAAGCGATACCTACCTGACCGATACCGACAAAACCACCGATAACGGTAGCACGATCGCGGCGGTGCTCCCCGAAGCTGTTGCCGCTGGGGTGCCTTCACTGACTACCTTCAACGGTTACGCCAACCAGTACGTGTACGACCCATTGCAGGCTAAGGTGGGCGAGCGCGTACGCATCTGGGTGCTTGCTGCTGGTCCCTCGAAGGGCATGAGTTTTCATGTGGTGGGTAGCCAGTTCGATACCGTGTATAAAGAGGGGGCCTATCTGCTGAAGCAGGGCGAGGACGCTTTGGGTAGCACCGACGGGCACGCCCAGGCGATTAATCTGGCGGCTGCACAGGGTGGTTTCGTTGAGATGGAGTTTTTAGAAGCGGGTAGCTACACTTTCGTCAACCATGATTTCGCCGAGATGGAGCGCGGTGCGCGCGGTGTTATTGAGGTCGGTCAGTAGTTTTTTGAAGTGGTGTGCCGCCCTCGTGCCCTTAGCGGGGTGGTGCCGGGGGAGTAATCCCGAAAGTGTGAGTAAGCGGTAACTCTGCTTGCTTAAACATTTTCGTGAGAAACTACTAAGCTAGATGCGATGGCTACTGATAAAAAAACTTCGCACGGTGCCCCTATCAGAGTGCTTACCGGCGTGCTGGCGCACTGGCAGGTAATTGCGTCCGCGGTACTACTAGGCACAGGTGTTGCTGGTTTGGCTGCTACCTATAACTCATACTGTGGTATGACGGACTTAGCGTATGCGCCTACAGAGGTGCATGACAATTTGCGGGCGGCATCTACTGAGTCTGGGGTGCGCACGGGTATTTTGGCTGCCCAGTTAGAGACTGAGAGCCGCTGGCGGGTGGGTGCCGCCTCCCCTGCTGGCGCCCAGGGTTTAGCGCAGTTCACCCCCGATACCTGGGAGATTTGGGGGCAGGACGGTGATATTCGTGACCCCGAGGACGCTATTCGTACACAGGGTCACTATTTGGCGTATCTGCGTGATCGCCTTGAGCCGCTGGCTGATAACGAGCAGGAGCTTCAAGATCTGATGCTCGCCGGTTATAACGCGGGCCCCGGTGCTGTCGAGGAGTTTATGGGTATTCCCCCCTACCCTGAGACACAGGGGTACGTGAAGAAAATTAACCAGTTAGGCGCATCGAAGTATCAGGTGACCTGTCACCCTGACCCTGCTTTTAAGCAAGAAAAAATTAGGCACCCCGACCGCTAGGGTTGATTTTTCATGGGCTTTTGAGCATCAAGTCTAGTCTCAGCAAATGGGGTAGTGCCTTCTTTTAGGGGTTTTAGCGGTTTTCCAGATGTATCATCTCGTGGGCGTAGTCGGTGATGATGCCGTCCGCGCCCCAGTTGAATAGCTGGTTAGCACGAGCGCGGGAGTTCACCGTGTAGACGTTAACTTCAAAGCCGGCTTTTTGGGCGAGGGCAACCATGGGCTGGGTGAGGTTGCGATCCTCGATGTGGATGGTTTCAGCACCGCACAGTTGCATGAGCGAGAGCCAGTCGTGGCCTAGGGCATCTGCGGTGAAGAGAGCTGCGGTACGGTAGTGAGGTGCGCGTCGTTTGAGTTCGGCGAGCAGTAGCAGGTTGAAACTAGAAATCAGCACTTTACGTTCATCATCGAGCTTGTCGAGTTCAGCGATCACCGCGTCGATGAGTTGGAAGGTGCGCTCTGCACCCTGTTCATTCGATTTAATTTCAATATTGCCGTTGAGTTTGCTCTCGTTCATGACCTGAATCAGCTGGGCAAGGGTGGGCAGAGGCTCCCCCGCAAATTCGGGCGAGAACCAACTGCCGGCATCAATATCATCCAGTTGTTCGACGGTCAGATCGTAAATGCTACCGGTGCGATTGGTGGTGCGGTGCAAGGAGCTGTCATGGATGATGATGGGGGTACCGTCGGCGATAATATCAACGTCAGTTTCGAACCAGCTCACCCTGTAATCACTGCAACCGCCCAAGGCAGCAAGAGTATTTTCGGGGGCAATGGCTGATAGTCCGCGGTGGGCAAAAATTCGAGGCATCGTTCTCTCCTTGCAGCGTACATACTTTAGGTATCACGATACCCCTGCTTTTTAGCTGTTACCTGAACATCGCGTAAACGGCGTATGGCAACCCTACTGGTGCCCGCCCTGTAGGTGGGCGGACGCGTCCGTCCACGTGTAACAGACAAGCCTACTGGTAGGTGACCACCCAGGGTTTGGGGTCGAGTTCGTAGGTTTGTGCCGGGGTCATGGTGGGGGTGTCTTCGTCGTAGAAGTTCTTCCACGAGGGGTAGATTTCTTTATTTAACCCGGTCAGCAGGGAGTTATAGGTATCTACCTTGAGTTCCGGTGAGCCGTGACCATCAGCGTGTAGGGTCAGTGCCAACTCGGGGTGGGTAACCGTAATGGTTTCGCGGTTACTAATCATGGTGTGTGTGAACTGGTGCAGCACCACCATCTTCTGAGGTAGGTCATTCTTTCGGGTGAAGTCAGCCAAGTAGTCCAGGGTGTCATTGATTTCGGCGGCGGTCACAGAACCAATCTGCTGAAGATGCACTTGCCCAGGTGCTAACCGCCACTCGGGGTCAAGCCCAACACCCACATTGGGGTATTTGAGCAAATCTTCATACAAACGCACCTGACTCAAGAAATCGCTGTGACCGGGTTGAAAATCGATGACCACGTAAACATCGTTCTCGTAGGCTTCTTTGATGAGCGGTTCAATATCTTCAATGAGCGCAGCATCTGAGTAGTCGCCATCTACACCGGGAGCGCTTGACGCTGTGGTCACGATAACTTCGAAGGCGGGCACTACCGTTTCGGTGGCGTGGGGCTGGTACTGGTCAACCAGCTCTTGAACGCGTGCTACTGAGGCGGGAGCGTCCTGCTCACCTAAAACACCGAGGGAGGGACGTCCAGGCGCACCGTAGAGGGCGATGTACCGTTTGCCGTCGAAGACTTTTTGTCCGCCGCCGGGCAGCTCTTCGGGCGTGGGGGTGGGGCTGGGAGTTGCTGAAGCACTCGTCTGTTCAGCGAGCTGAGATGCCGACTGATGCGCCCCTTCCGAAGGTGATGACGCGGTCTGTTCACCACCGCAGGCAGCCAGAAGAAAAGTAGTTGCCACAGTGAGGGCAGTGAAAGCAGAAAGGCGCATAAAAGAGAGGCTTTCGGTCAGAAGTCTGTGTGTACTCTCCACGCTATAGGCTTTCAGATAAACAGCCAACTTATTGCAAAAAATTACGGCGCACCTTCTAGATCGAAACAATATCTTCCAAGGAGCGTCCTGCTGTTTCTGGCACTTGAGCGCGCACAAACCAGATGGTGGCAACACCCAGCGAAATCGAGCTGTTGAAAACGTTCTCGGTGAGAGCGTACCTGTTGGCAGGTTTCTTCTAGTGAATGTTGACGCCGAGGATGTAAAGTTATATTGTCCTCACAAAATAACATACAACTTACCCCTCAGGTGAACAGTGACCGAACCAGTATCATCTATAAACATCGATAAGAACTCTCCAATACCGCTTTACCACCAATTGGTAGAAGGCATTCGCAGCGCGATATCCAATGGAGCTCTCACCTCTGGTTCGATGCTGCCCAACGAACTAGACATTGCAAAGAATTTGCATTTATCACGACCAACCGTGCGCAAGGCAATGGACGAGTTGGTACGCGCAGGTTTGCTAGTACGCAAAAGAGGAGTCGGTACACAAGTTGTATCGAACGAAATTCGTCGTTCACTGACGCTAAGTTCACTTTACGATGATCTAGTTCGTAGCGGTATCAAAGTGAGCACCAAGATCCTAACTTTTGAAACCATCATTCCACCCGCTGAGATTGGACAAGAACTAACCCTTGAGTCGAAATCCACGGTTTACCACATACGTCGTCTCCGCTATGAAAATGGAACTCCATTAGCCGTAATGGAAAACTGGGTTCCCACAAATATTGGTGATCTCAAGCCGTCCTTCCTTGAGCAAAAGGGTCTTTACGAAACTATGCGCTCTCTAGGAGTGACCTTTAGCGTAGGACACCAGAAAGTAGGGGCAAAGAATGCCACGGTTGACGAAGCAGGTTTTTTGGGTGTTTCCACGGACGCTGCGCTGGTCACTATGCATCGCACCACACTTAATGATGTTGGCACCAGAGTTGAAACAGGCTCACATGTGTACAGAGCTGATCTTTACACCTTTGAGATGACACTTTCTCAGTAAATCCCGTCGTTTCCCTTTTTATCAGAATGGAGTTAAGTCATGACCAACTGGTTTTTTCCCGCAGGTTCAGCAGCTGATGGTCCTTGGGACCTTTCGCTAGGCACCTATGATTCATCAACCTCCGTTGAAGGATGGAAGCACACCGGCATCAAAACAGCGACTTTCACTAACCAGCCCCTTTCGCTTGAGGCAACGACAGAAGAGCGTATCATTGTTCCGCTTACTGGTGATGTCACCGTGAGTGTAAAGGGGCAAGTATACGAGCTTTCAGGACGCTCGGACGTTTTCCATGGTCCTGCAGATGTTCTTTATACCGGTATCAATGCTGCTGTTGAATTGCGCGGCAAAGAAGGGGTTCGCGTAGCAATCGCAACCGGCCCTGCAAAGGCTGAATATCCCGTGCGTCACCTCAAGAAAGAGGAAGTTCCCGTGGAACTTCGCGGGGCAGGCACAAGTTCTCGGCAGGTTCATAATTTTGGTACGCCTGCGAGCCTCGAAGCTGACCGCCTCATCGTATGCGAAGTCATCACACCCGGTGGAAACTGGTCTTCTTACCCTCCCCATAAACATGATGAGGAACGAGAGGGCGAGGAGACGGCCCTCGAGGAAATTTACTATTTTGAAACCCGTGCAACTCCAGGCGCACCAGCAGAGGCAAAGGATGCCATCGGTTACCAGCGTGTATATGCATCAGATGCCCGACCTATCGACGTTAACGAGGAGGTACGCACTGGTGACGTTGTGCTAGTACCTTATGGTTGGCACGGACCAGCTATGGCAGCACCTGGCTATGATCTTTACTATCTCAACGTAATGGCAGGCCCGGGTCCCGTCCGCGAATGGCTTATTAGCGATGATCCACACCACGGCTGGGTTCGACAGGTTTGGGAAGGTCAGCAAATCGATCCGCGCCTACCTTTCACCGCCGACCAGTAAGGCATTAAATCCACTTTTCAGAGCACGCCCCAACCGGTTTTTACAACTATAAATTGGGGCGTGTTCCTTATTTCTGTGGGGACAAAACCATGATAGAAATTTTCCAGCTTTACCCCATATATTCTTGGCTTCTACTAGCACTTGCTGCTTTTTTGGTGGGTCTTTCAAAGACTCTATTGCCAGGAGTGAACACCATTTCTGTTGCTATATTCGCCACTACTATGCCTGCCAAGGCATCCACAGGCGCACTTTTGCTACTACTCATGTTGGGCGATGTCATGGCACTGCTCATATACCAACACAGTGCGCATTGGCCTACCCTCATAAGAATGATTCCTTCAGTTCTTATAGGGCTGATTTTGGGTGCTGCTTTTTTGAATTTTTCCCAAGACACCACCGTTCGTCGAGGCGTTGGGTGGCTACTGTTGTTCTTGATGGCGCTGACAATCTGGCAAAGAGTCACCCTTGGTCGCTCTCGAAAGGCACCCCACACGTCAAACCAAAAATTCATCTTCGCGTACGGCAGTTTGGGAGGTTTCTCTACAATGATTGCGAACTCTGGCGGACCGGTTATGAGCATGTATTTTTTAGCTCAACGGTTTGAGGTTAAAGCTTTTCTGGGAACAACTGCTTGGTTTTTTGCGGTCATGAATCTTCTGAAGCTCCCTTTTTCAATGGGTCTAGGTCTAATAGACACACAAGTTCTTCTTGTTGATGCCTTCTTGCTTCCTGCTGTTTTAGCAGGGGGCTTGGTGGGATGGGCAGGGGCTTCTGCCATTAAACAGAAAGTGTTTGAATGGCTAATCGTTGGGATTACGTTGGCTGGATCCGCCTATCTCGTGGCGGTGTAACGACCAAAATAGGATGCACAGGTACTGACGCAGTAATTGTTCTTAAAAGTTCAGGAATTTTATATTGCATTCACTAGCGCGCTCTAGAAATTTATGTCACAATTATTTCACCTGCAACGTTATGATTGAGGCTTAGCAGCAACCCTACCGCTCCTTCACCACATATCAGGTTGCCCCAAGACGACGGAAGAGAAGTCAAATGTCCCCTAATGTAATTCGCGTAGCAGTCATCGGCGCAGGCATGGCAGGACAAGGCCATGCCTACGGTTACCGCATGGCATCCGCTATCCAATCCGGAAAGACAATCCCAAGCATTCACCTTGCTGCCATTGCAGATGCTAATCTGCCCTTGGCAAAAGATGCCGCTGCCCGTTATGGTTTCGAGAAGGTGTACGCCGATTGGACGGAGGTAGCTCGCGACCCAGAAATAGATGCCGTTTCCATTGTGGTGGGAAATCATCTCCATCTACCCATTGCAAGGGGTCTCCTTGAGGCCGGCAAGCACGTTCTTTGCGAGAAGCCACTTGCTGGCTCAATTGAGGATGCCGAGGCCATGGCGGATCTTGAAAAACAATATGGCGACAAGTTAGTGACAGCTACAGGGTATACAGTCCGTCGCACTCCTGCACTACTAGCCATTAAAGACAAGATTGACAGTCAAGAATTTGGACAAGTATCAAACTTCATCTCCAACTACCTCTGCGATTACGCATCTGACCCCCAGGCACCTATGAGCTGGCGCTTCAAAGGTGCACCGGGTTCGGGAGCACTCGGCGACCTTGGTTCACACACCATTGACACAGGCGAGTTCCTCAACGGAAGAATCAAAACAATCCGCGGGGCGTATTTTTCCACCAGCATCAAGGAACGCTTTTTACCCGCGACCGCAGTGGTAGGGCACAATTTTGTGGATCTATCAGACAAGTCAGAGCCCGTAGAAAACGAAGATTCTGCAACGTTTACTTGTGAGTTTGAAAATGGAGCTATCGGAACATACACAATTTCCCGAGTAGCTTTCGGTAATCCCAACGGTCAGACTTACGCAATCCATGGTCCAAACGCCTCAGCTAGTTGGGATATTCTACGGCCTGCAGAATTTACTTATTCGGACGCAAGCGCACCTGCTGGCTATAGCGGACCGCGCACCGTCGTCATTAATGACCATACGCCTTTCTACGCCAGCTCTATGGCAATGGACGCGCCCGGTGTTGGATACAGCTACGGTCAAAACTTTGCTTTCCAGGCCCGCGCCTTCATTGAACAGATTGCTGAAGTCAATGACCATCTTCAGCCATGTGCTTCTTTTGCAGGTGGATTACACACGCTGAGGGTTATTGAGGCTATTGTGAAATCAGCTGATCTTCAAGGGGCTCAAGTAGAGGTTCGAGAGTAACTCTCAACAACGGTAGCGCTAGGGGTTTTAAGAGTTTCCTCTAGCGCTACCGTTTACTATTTCCAGAAGTACATACGTAAAAATAGTGTGATCTCCCCCACGCCCTTTCAAAACTTGTCCTAGACCACTAAGATAGTTTGTAAGCACAAAGTATTGTGGTGTCGATGACGATACCGCAGCTAAGACTCGTCCTTATAGAAAGGCGCACTCCAATGGCAGATACCAGAACCCTTAACATAGGTCTCATCAGTGTGGGCTGGATGGGTAAGGTGCATACGCGTGCTTACACGGCAGTTCCACAACTGTATCCAGAACTTAACATCAAGACCCGCTTGCTTCAGGTGGCCGATACATCGCAGGAACGCATTCAATATGCAATTGACGTTCTAGGTTACGAAACTGGTACCACTGACTACCGTGAAGTACTAGCTAATCCAGATATAGATATTGTTTCCATCTGCGCTCCTAATTTCCTCCACGCTGAAATGGGTGTAGCAGCGGCAGCGGCCGGGAAGGCATTCTGGATAGAAAAACCAGCAGGGAGGTCGGAGCATGAAACATTCGAAATTGCATCAGCTGCAGCGCAAGCAAAGGTTACCACTGCGGTAGGTTTCAACTATCGTTCAGCGCCGGCTATCGAATATGCGCGAAAAATCATTACTGAGGGGCAGCTCGGAACTATCACTAATGTCCGCGGCGCTTTCTTGGCTGATTATTCGTCTGAACCTAACGGAGCCCTCTCGTGGCGTTTCCTGCGCAAATTAGCTGGTACTGGTGTCCTCGGCGATCTCATGGGACATTTAGCTGACCTTACCCACTACCTAGTAGGACCTATCAGCGAGGTTAACGCGATAACAAAGACCGTTTACTCAGAGCGTCCCAAACTTCCCATGGGTTCAGCCACCCATTTTGCCGTTATTGAGGATGGGGAGATGGCGCCAGTAGAAAACGAAGACTACGCTGGTTTGCTCGTACGTTTTGCAAACGGTGCCGTTGGAATGCTTGAGTCATCCCGTGTTGCTGTGGGTCCACGCGCAGAATACTCACTAGAGATATACGGAACTGAAGGATCCTTGCGCTGGGACTTCCAGCGTATGAACGAGCTCCAATTAGCTCTAAGGCAGCAGGGAACGGCGCTTGGCTACACCACAATCTATGCCGGACCTGATTTCGGAGATTTTTCCCGCTTTCAGCCCGGCGCAGGCACTGCTATGGGCTATGACGACTTGAAAGTTATCGAAGCTTATAAATTTCTTAAGGCATACCTAGGCAAGGAAAACGTCCATGCTGACATCAGTGACGCCCTCCTAGCAAATCGCGTAGTTTCAGCTGCTGAAAAATCAGTTGAGACCCGCGCTTGGGAGCCTGTTGAATTTGTCGAGGGCACCAGTAGCGCTGGCTCCGATTTCCTACACCGCTAAACCCACCTAAAAAGAAAAGGAGAATACCATGGCGCGTATTGCATCAGCACCAATTTCATGGGGTGTCTGCGAGGTTCCCGGCTGGGGACACCAGATGCAGCCCGAACGTGTTTTGGCAGAGATGAAGGAGCTTGGTTTTGAAGCAACTGAATTTGGCCCTGAAGGTTTCTTGCCCGATGCCCCTGCTGATAAGGCAGCAGTTCTGAAAGACAATAATATGGTTGCTGTAGGTGGCTTTGTTCCTGTTGTGCTGCATGATGCTGAGGTTGCCCCTCTTCCCACCATTGAGAAAGAGCTGGAGGGGTTTGTTGCTGCTGGTGGTAAAACCCTAGTTCTGGCTGCCGCCACCGGCATAGACGGTTACGATGCAGACCGTCCGGTTCTGGATGAAGCAGGTTGGGCAACTGTCTACACTAATATTGATCGGATTCTAGAGGCAGCTCAGAAGGTTGGGGTTTCGGTGGCGTTGCACCCCCATGCTGGCACCATGGTAGAGAATAAGGATGATGTGAATCATATTCTCTCGGGGTCCTCGGTGAACATCTGCTTTGATACCGGTCATATGTTTATTGGTGGCATCGACCCTGTTCAGTTTGCGGTTGATCATGCCGATCGCATTTCCCATGTTCATTTGAAGGACGTCAAACTTGAGTTTGCCCGCCGTGTGCAAGCGGGTGAGCAGACCTATTACGACGCCGTTGTTGAGGGAATGTATCGCCCGCTAGGTCAAGGCGATATAGATATTGCTAAGATTGTTTCTTCTTTGGAGAAAGCTGGCTTCGATGGCTGGTACGTTCTTGAACAGGACAACGTAATTCACGAAGAGCCGACAGCGGGGGAAGGTCCAATTGCTGATGCTAGGGTGTCACTCGATTACCTCAAGGGGCTGATCTCTGCCTAGCCTAGCTGTATATAGAGTGTGCCGGTTCCATATGAAGCCACTGACTAAATATGGAACCGGCGCACGTTTTTATCTACAGTATCTAGTTTTCGGCAGAAGTTTTACTTTGCTCCTTTTTGACGATATACATCACTCCAGTAGTGACGTCATCCTCTAACACCCCTAGAGTGCGACCGCGAGTTTCCGGGACTTAAGTAAGCACGAAAATGAATGCTATGACCCCAATAGCGGCAAACAGAAAGAATACTCCAGTAACTCCCAGCCCAGCGATGAGAGTGGGCAAGAAGAGAGCTAAGAAGCCGTTAATAAGCTATCCGAAGAAGACAGACACTCCGATACCGATACCGCGTATGTGCAAGGGGAAGATTTCTGTGAGTCAGGTCCACACCGCAACATAACGCCGCTTACGGAAACATGTAAGGAAAAGGATGCGATTTCAGATGTTCTAAGTCAGGGAGTTGAAGGGCTATTTGTCCTCTCGGCACCTACAAATGACTAGTGTAGGATACGAATTCGAGGAGCTAACCCAGGCAGATCTTAGGTGTTTAGTCGCCCAGGCGGGCCAAGGCAAACTTATTACCGAAGGGCTCTACCTGCAAAACCCTCTCTTGTTCACAGACGAACCACTGCGCGTCCTAGGAGCTAGTGTTCGGGTCCGTTACCGCTAAAACTTGTTGTTTGACGTAGTACGAGCTGTGGGTCAAGAACCCTAATCTGAGGTTTTTCTATAGGTCTTGCAATACGTTCTAAAGCTATTCCTGCTGCAATACGCCCCAGCTCAAACCCCCTAATATCGACAGTACTTAAGCTTGTTCCAGGTGCTGCGGATGCTTCTGTGTTGTCATAGCCCATCACAGCGATATCTACGCCCGGTCTAAGACCTCTTTCAATCAAAGCGTCGAGTACACCCAGTGCTGACCGGTCGTTATGGGAAAGTATGGCATCAGGTTTACTCCCCGAATCCAGTAATTGGTGTGTTACTTGGCGCGCATCTGAACGTAAGTAAGTAGATTGAACAGTGACAGGATCCAGCGCAGCTTCCCTCATCGCTTCTTTGTATCCATCTAGGCGCTCATAGTACCCGTCGAGAGGTGGGTTCATGAGAAAAACTATATTTTTGCAGCCTAACGACAGCAGGTGTTCGGTTGCCATTCTGCCTCCCAGCCTAGAATTGGCTGTCACAGCATCAAGACCGGCAACTTGACGCTCAACTATCACAATGGGGCACTTCCGCGCATACTGGGTAACGATTTTGTCAGGCAAGGTTAGACCGAGCGCGATAATCACGTCAGATTGGGTCTCTTGCAGCGACCTCAGACTTTTCTCGTCTAAAGAACCATCAGGTTTGCCCACGGAAAGGACTAAGCGTGAGTCGCCTTCCTGAATTCGAGCGTGGATCCCATCATGAATATCAGCAAAAACATCATTGTGGAGATCCGGAATAAATACTCCTACGGTGCGCTTAGTACGGGTCGCCAATTGCGCGGCAATCGTGTTGTGTACGTATCCTAGTTTTTCGCCAACGGACAGGATTCGTTGTCGGGTTTGTGTGCTTACTCCAGGAGCATTTCGGTAGGCTAGCGATACAAGAGCACGAGATACTCCCGCTTCTTTGGCTACATCCTCCATTGTAATTTTCATATGGTGTCCCCTTTTCGAGTTATCAACGCAGCTTAATTTTAATACGTGAACAAATAAGGTGTTGTGTCATAGATATGACACAACACCTTAGAGCTCTCAAAAGAGATAAGTTTTAGTGGTTTTCTTTGGGCTTGACCACGTAAATTGCACCAGTAGTAACACCAACCTCAACTTCTTCAAGTGACTTACCACGGGTTTCGGGTAGGAACTTCCACATCACCAGTACGGCTATCGCGTTGATAACAGCGAAACCAAAGAAGGTGTTATTAAGACCAACTGCGCTTAGAACAATAGGGAAGTTGAAAGCTACAAATGCGTTAGCCAGCCACAGGCAGAGAACGGAGAAACCCATGCCGAAAGCTCGGATTTGCTGGGGGAAAATCTCAGACAGGAGAACCCAGGTTGCTACGTTCAAGAAAGTTTGCATTGAACCAACAAATCCAACGATGAAGAAAAGCAAAACCCAAGGACGAATTGATGACTCAACAGGGATCAGCAGAGAACTCGTACCGATAGCCAAGTGCAAAAGAGTTACCAACGAATAACCCGTAATAACGGTGGTTCGGCGGTTAACTCGTTCCATCATCCACAGCGCAATAAAAGCACCAATAACCGCAATAACACCGGGGGCGATATTAGCAATGAGCGCGGCCTGACGAGAGAATCCGGCGTCCTCGAGAACGATAGTTCCGTAGTACATGATGGAGTTGATGCCGGTAAACTGCTGGAATACCGCCAAGGCGACACCAACGAAGATAATTCGAAGAATCCACTTGTCTTTGAACATTGAGCCCACGCTGGGTGAAACCATACGATTTTCTTTTTCCAGAGTGTATTCAATATCGCGGATTTCTGCTGCGGCACGCTCTTCTGAGCGGATAGTACGCAGGATATCGAAAGCTTCTTCCTTGCGGCCCTTTGAAAGTAGCCAACGAGGAGACTCAGGCATACGAAGCATACCGATAAAGAGGAAGATTGCTGGTATTGCGCAGATAGCGAGCATGAAACGCCATACGTGTTCTAGGTGCCCAAGCGTAGTACCCAGAATTGCGTTCACAACGAATGCCGCCAACTGACCAACAACAATCATCATCTCGTTACGACCCGAGAGGGAGCCACGGATTTCATATGGGGCAAGTTCTGAGAGGAACACAGGGACAACGGTGGATGCGCCACCAACGCCGATACCTAAGAAAACACGGCCCACCAAAAGAATACTCAGATTAGGAGCAACAGCACAGAGGACCGCACCAAGAAAGAAGATTATTGCCAGCAACAAAATGGTCTTTTTACGCCCGATTGAGTCTGAGAGGTAGCCGATAGTCAACGCGCCCAAAGCAGCACCCAACAAAAGGGTCGCAGTTACGAGACCGATGCTCTGCTCAGTCAAGCCGAGCTCGGCGCTCATAGGTTCCAGCGCACCGTTAATCACGCCGGTGTCATAACCGAAGAGAAGCCCACCAAGAGTTGCTACGACGGCCACCTGGCCTAGGCGCTTACTGTGCGGTCCCCTAGTTAGAGGGGGCAGGTTCGTCTCAGAAGCTGAGACGGAATGTCCTGACATAATTGACTCCTTTGTCTACAAAACCCTAAAGAATTTAGGGCTAGTTGCTCTTAGCTTGAGCAATTTTTTCTTTCATGGTTGCAATTTGGTACTTGGAGACCTCAATTGCTTTTTCGTCTTCCGCGAATACTGATGAGCACATGACGGTTTTTTCAGAATCCAGGAAACCAATCTCATGAAGGCCACCAAAAAATTCTTGCCAATTAACATCGCCATCACCAATTTTTAGATGCTGATGAACTCGTACAGGATTGCCGGGAGGATTTGTAATGTAGCGCAGACCATGCGAACGATGGTGGTCCATGGTGTCAGCTACGTGAACAATACGAATACCTTCTTTAGCCTCACGCATGATGTCTAAGGGCGCATCAACCATATGGAAAGTATGAGGTGCCACGTAAACCATGCCGATATTCTTAGAATTGACCCCTCGAATAACCCTCCAGGCTGCAATACCTTGTTCGACAAAGTCATCAGGATGAGGGTCAATCGCTACGTGAATTCCTTCACGCTCAATAAGCGGAAGTAATTCTTCCATTGAACGGTAAAAAGCTCGCTCTGATTCTTCAGCTTTTTCAGGGCGACCAGAGAACTCCGTGCCGATCTGATCTACTCCTAGGTCGACAGCAATCTGAATTACCCGCTTCCAATAGCGCACGGCTGCTTCACGGGCATCCGGGTCAGGAGAAGACCAACGGAGGACAGGGAGAAGAGAAGCAATCTCAATCTCTGCGTCCTTGCACGCCTGAGCCATTTTCTTCACAAGATCGTCATCAGCCTTGGGGTGATTGAAGAACGGAATGAAGTCTGCATGTGGGGTCAGTTGAAGATAATCGTAGTCAAGGTCTTTAGCTAGCTGAGGAAACTCCAAAAGTCCATGTGAGTGGTGGAAGGGTGTGGGGTCCAAGGCAATCTTCATAGAATTTCCTCTGCTTTCCTTTCGTAAGGTAAAGACCATAGCCTCCACCATCTCATGTGTTATATGACACTATACTTTTGTTAGGTCATATGGACAATGGTCAATTTCTAAAAGTTGAGAAAATTTTAAAAAATTCACCTCAACACCGCTCTGCAACTAGTTAGGCGCTCGTTCCCTGTAGACAGGGAACGAGCGCCCACACTTAGAGAACCATCAAATTATTTATAAAGATCAGGCTTCTCGTTCAGCTCAACAGCAACAGCTTCACCCGACTCCAAAGCGGCAAGCCCTGCTTCACAGCAGGCAGCTGCTGCGTAACCGTCCCAGGCAGAAGGACCAGTCTGCTCACCCTTGAGAGCAGCGTCAACCCATGCCTGAACCTCCTGATCATAAGCATCGACAAAACGTGGTTCGAAGCTGGAATTCACTAGGTCATTACCTACTGAGAGGTGGTTGTCCTCAAAGATAGCCTTGGTAGTCACAGAGTAACCGTACTGAGAAGTCACATGGGTGTTTACAGTCACCAGAATGCCAGATTCAGTTTCCATAATGACCTTAGCTGGGTCCTGAAGCTCACCAGTTGCGTACTTGCTCTTTTTTCCGTGCAGAGCGCGTACAGTCTTGATTTCTTCTCCAGTCAAAAAGCGAACGCCATCGAATTCATGGACTACAGTGTCATCAATCAAGTTGCGACCAGTATAAGATTCAGGGACGTCAGGGTTGATATGCTCACACTCAAGTTGCAAAAGTTCGCCTGACAGACCTGACTCTACGGCTGCACGAATAGTGCGGTAGCCACCGTCAAAACGACGCATAAAGCCAACTTGAACTAGCTTTTTATCAGCCTCAACCTCCGCCTGCACAATTTCCCATGAGGATGCAGAATCAGGAGTTAGTGGCTTTTCGCAAAGAACAGGGAGTCCAGCTTCAATAGCAGGCATCAGTACAGGTGCATGCAAGAACCCGGGAGTTGCGATAAGAACAGCATCTACACCCTTAGATTCAATAGCTTTATGGAAGTCCGTGTAAATCTTTACGTCTTCAATGCCCTCCACCGCACGCTGCGCTACTTCTTCATTGATATCAACTACCGCAACAACACGGGCACCCTTAATGCGGTCAGATTCAATTCGCTTGATGTGGTCAAATCCCATGCGTCCTGCGCCAACAACAGCGACACGAAGTTCATTAGACATGTCAATCTTCTCCTTTATTATCGTTAGGAAGTTCATGTTGATAAGGCTTAACCGGACATCAACATGAGGTGCTAACAAATATTGTTAGCTAATGGTTGTGCGAGATCCGCATCCGAGCAGGTACGACTTAGTGCGCTTGGCGATAGGAAGAGGCGTGTCAAAAGAATCAACCGGATACATATCCTGTTCCACGATACCGAAAAATGGACGCCCCAATGACTCTGCGACCTCGATAACCTTTGAGAGATCAGGCAAGCCGTAGGGCGGTTCGCACATTGCACCAAGACGCACAGCCTTAGAAAATGACATCTCTTCAGCGCGCACCTGAGCGACGATTTTAGGGTCGACCTGCTTGAGATGCAGATAACCGATACGCTCAGGATACTTTTCAATAAGTTCAACGGAGGATACTCCCCCGTATTCAGCGTGCCCGGTATCAAGACAAAGGGTTACCAGCTTGGGATCGGTAACCGATAGAAACTTTTCAATCTCTTCCATGGTTTCCACGTGAGAATCGGCGTGGGAATGAAACTGCTGAAAGAGACCAAATTCTTTTTGAAGAGTTTCACCCAAGCGGTTATGACCAGCAGCGAGATCCCTCCACTGCTTGTCGGTAAGAGTCGCGGGTTCGAGCTCCTTACCCGTCTTATCATCGCGCCAGAGAGCAGGAATCACGACAATATGCTCAGCACCCATAGCAGCAGTTAGCTCTGCTACCTTGCGAGCAGGCTCCCAAGCAAGGTCCCACTGGTCAAGACCTCGATGAAAAGCTGTAAAAACAGTGCCAGCAGAAACCCGCAGGTCTCGTTCTTTTAGCTCTTTTGCGAGGGTTTCTGGATCGGCAGGCAAGTACCCATATGGCCCCAGTTCAATCCACTTGTAACCAGCTTCGGCCACTTCGTCAAGGAATCTTTGCCATGGTGTCTGCTGGCTATCTTCAGGGAACCATACACCCCACGAGTCGGGAGCTGTACCGATGATTAGCTTGTTCTCGGACATCGCTTACATACTTTCATCAGCAGTGCTGAGCACTGATTTTTCTTTACGCTTCACATTTCTATGTACTGACATACTATCAATTAAAGTGTTCGTGGTCACCTGCGACAACGTTTTGTAAATTTTATTTTGTCCAAATATCTTTCATAGTTATGCACCATATGTCTTGGGGCTTCTTACCGCAGAAATAAAAAGTGTCGCTACATCCAAAGAGGTAGCGACACTTAGTCGTTATATTATCCAACCAGCTTATGCATTCAGCTTCTAATCGTTGTTGCGAGACTCAAAGTTGAAAGATGCACCAGAGGCTTGTTTAGGCTCAGGCCAACGCTGAGTAATAGCCTTCTTACGAGTGTAGAACTGCACACCTTCTTCGCCATATACATGGTGTTCACCGAAGAGGGAGTCATTCCAACCACCAAAGGAGTGGTTGGCCAAAGGAACAGGCAGAGGAACGTTGACGCCAACCATACCCACCTTGATATCACGGGTGAAACGACGGGCAGCAGCACCCGAAGAGGTAAAGATGCAGGTGCCGTTACCAAAGGGATTTGAGTTAATGAGCTCAATACCCTCCGCCAGAGATTCAACCCGTACAACAACTAGAACAGGACCAAAGACCTCTTCCCCATAAGCTGCCATTTCAGTCTTAACCTTGTCCAAAATGGTAGGTCCAACGAAATAGCCATTCTCGTGACCCTCAACCACCAGGTCACGACCGTCAACAACAACAGCTGCACCAGCTTCTTCAGCTTCAGTGATGATGCGCTTGACGCGGTCACGGGAAACAGGGGTGATAAGCGGTCCCATGTCAGCATCCTTGTCCATGCCGTTAGAGACCTTGATATCCTTTGCTTGCTCCGCTACCTTCTCGATGGTAACTTCAGCCGCGTCCCCAACAGCAACGGCAACAGAAATAGCCATGCAGCGCTGACCAGCTGCACCGAAAGCTGCTGCAGAGAGGTGGTCAGCTACAACATCCATGTCAGCATCGGGCATAATCAGAGCGTGGTTCTTGGCGCCACCCAGAGCTTGAACTCGCTTACCGTGCACAACACCCGTCTCGTAAACATATTTTGCAATCGGGGTAGAACCGACAAAGGAAATACCCTCGACGTCAGGGTGGGTTAGCAACCCATCAACCATCTCTTTATCACCGTGCAAAACGTTAAAGACGCCATCAGGAAGACCTGCCTCTTTCCAGAGCTTAGCAATAAAATTGGCAGCCCCAGGATCACGCTCGGAGGGCTTTAGGATAAAAGCATTACCGGTAGCGATAGCTAGTGGTGCCATCCAGAGCTGAATCATAACGGGGAAGTTGAAGGGAGTGATACCTGCAACCACACCTAGAGGCTGACGCATGGAGTATGCATCGATTCCAGTTGCTGCCTGAGGCGTGTAAGCACCGGAAATCAGGTTAGTGATTCCACAAGCGTACTCAACAATTTCCTGACCGCGAGCAATTTCTCCCTTAGCATCCGAAAATACTTTGCCGTGCTCACGTACTACAATTTCAGCCAATTCATCCGTCTTAGCTACCAACAGCTCACGGAAACGGAAAAGAACCGCAGTGCGCTTGGCAAGGGATAACTCTGCCCAGCTCTTCGAAGCTTCCTTCGCTACCTCAACAACTTTTTTCAGCTCTTCTGGACCTCCCAGGTGCAAAGAACCGATTACTTCTCCGGTTGCCGGGTTGTAAATATCTTGACGCTTATCGCCTGATGAGGCTACTTCTTCGCCTTTGATGAAGTGAACAGTTTCGTAGGTCATTTCTCTCCTTCGATGGATTCAAAAATTGATTTATTGATGGATAAATAAGTTCTTGTCATCGCTCATCATGTGCCAGCTCAGCGGCTCCGATAGCTTATGACTAGAGTCTTTAGCCAAGCAGGGGTCGCTGTGCAGCTTTCCAACCAGCGTAAGTCTTGTACGCCTCCGCAGTAGAATCCAATTCTGATTCGGCGGTAACAGGAACGTCCCACCATGATTCAGAGGATGGCGCATCAAGCATCGGATCAGACTCAACGTGAATGACGATAGGACCAGAGCCCTCAGGGGCTGCCTTCGCTTCTTTGACCGCATTCATCAGATCTTCACGAACACTCTCGCCGGGGGCGACACGGATTACGCGTGCACCTAAGGATTCAGCATTAGTTGCCAGATCAATCGGCAGCTTATCACCGTGGTCGAAACTATGGGTTGCTTCGTCCAGCTTGCGGTACTTGGTACCAAATCGCTGGGACCCCAGGGATTCTGAGAGAGCGCCGATGGAGGCATAGCCGTGGTTCTGAATCAGAACAGTAATGAGTTTAATGCCTTCAGCAACCGCGGTAACCAGCTCAGTGTGCATCATCAGGTAGGATCCATCACCCACCATGACGACGACGTCGCGACCGTCCTTAACATCTAGGGAGGCACGCTTGACGCCCAGGCCACCGGAAATCTCATAACCCATGCAGGAGTAGGCGTATTCTACGTGGTAGCCGTAGGCATCTTTGACGCGCCACATCTTGTGGAGGTCACCGGGGAGGGAACCCGCTGCACAGACGACAACGTCACGCTCGTCCATTGCTTCATTGACAGCACCAATAATCTCGTTTTGGCTCATAAGCGGACGGTGGCACTCTGCAAAAGCATCATCGACGGTCTTATCCCAGCGTTCTTTTTCTGCCTTGATTTCTCTAGCTTCTTCAGCTGAAACGGTGAAGCCGGAAACCGCCTCGTTGAGTTTGATAAGGGCTTTGCGGGCATCTGCCACAACAGGAACGACCGAGGAATTCTTGTAGGCATCAAAAGAGGCAACGTTAATGTTGACGAACTTGACCTGCGGGTTTTGGAAGGCAGTGCGGGAGGCAGTGGTGAAGTCTTCATAGCGGGTTCCGATGCCAATGATGAGATCAGCCTCGCGGACCAGCGCGTTAGAAGCAGTAGAGCCAGTAGAGCCTACGGCACCAAGACAGAGTTCGTGATCCCAATCCATCACGCCAACAGCTGCCTGGGTGTAAGCTACGGGGATTCCGGTTGCTTCCGCGAACCTTTTCAGCTCATCCTGAGCGAAAGCATAATGGACACCGCCCCCTGCGATGATGACAGGCTTCTTAGCCGCGCGAATAAACTGCGCTGCTGCGACAATATCAGAATCTTCTGCCTCAGGACGGCGGATACGCCACTCACGGGGAGCAAGGAATTCTTCAGGAATGTCAATTACCTCGGCCTGAACGTCCTGTGGCAAAGCAATAGTGACAGCGCCAGTTTCGACCGGATCGGTTAGTACACGCATACCGTTGAGCATTGCGGAGAAGAGCTGCTCCGGGCGCCATACACGGTCAAAGTAGCGTGAAACTGGACGGAAGATATCATTGACGGTGACATCACCAGCATCGAATCGCTCTAGCTGCTGAAGCACCGGATCAGGAGTACGAGTCGCAAACTGATCGGAGGGGAAGAGAAGGGCAGGAAGGCGGTTAGTGGTAGCCAAAGCTGCACCGGTCACCATATTAGAAGCACCAGGACCAATTGAAGTGGTCACTGCGAAGGTCTGACGACGACGGGTGTGGCGAGCATAGCCAACTGCCTGATGAACCTGAGCCTGCTCGTTGCGACCCTGATAGTATGGCATTAAGTCAGTCTCAAGTTCCTGGTACTGACGTAGTGCCTGACCCATACCGGCAACGTTACCGTGACCAAAGATACCAAACATGCCGGGGATGGTGCGCTCACGGAAGGTTTCGTTGCCGATTTGGTCAACGGTGTACTGGTTACCCAGGAATTTAACAATTGCCTGGCTAACGGAAAGTTTCTGAGAAGCCATAGTATGTTTCTTCCTAATAATTCTGAACAAAAAACTAATTATTGAGCAGGGAGGCCGCAGTTGCTACGGCATCTGCGACGTCGCCGTCTGCGGGATAAAGCAAGGTGCGACCAACGGTGAGACCTTGCACACCGGGTAATGCTAGTGCTGCTTGCCAGCTTGCAAAGACCTCATCTGGGGATCCAGTTGGATCACCACCAAGAAGTACAGTGGGCAGAGTAGTTGAAGCCATAACGCGCTCCATCTCTGCGATAACAGGTAACTTCATCCATGTATAAGCACTTGATTCACCGAGCGCGGCAGCGATACCTACGGACTTGATAACTGCATCTGAGGAAAGGTCATTGCGAATAGACCCGCTAACAGTTTCGGAAATAAACGGTTCAACCATGGCATAAAGACCGCGCTGAGCCAGCGAGTCAATCGCGCGAGCTGTCGATTCAAGAGTTGCAACAGTGCTGGGATCCCCGTAATGAATGCGGGTAAGCATTTTGCCACCATCTGCGCCAAGCGCAACCAAAGATTCAGCAGTGTGACCCGTGAAGCGGTCATCCATTTCATTAACTAGCCCTGACAGGCCACCGCGGTTCATGGAACCAAAAACGAGCTTGCCGTCAAGAGCCCCCAGCAGGAGCAAATCATCTAGGATATCTGGCTGAGCAAGAATACCGTCAACGGCAGGATTTTCAAGAGCAATCTGAAGTCGATCTAGTAGATCGCGACGGTCCGCCATTGCCATCGAGTTGCTACCAACTTTGTTCGCACCACGTGCGGGGTGGTCAGCTGCAACAATGAAGTTCTGCTTACCGTATTTGATTCCAGAGTGACTCTTACGTTTTTTTGCAGCTTTGGCAACCGCGATCGGATCTTCGAGACGAATCTTGGTGAGGTGTTCATAGCGGCGAGGGTCGCGCTCTTCACTTAGTTTTATTGACATGAAAATAATCCTTACGTCCTTTAGAAAGCGCGGCCGCGCTCAGCCAAAAAACTTTTTACTTCTGACTCAATAGGCATAGCTTCAGAACAGGCGATTTGGGAGGCAACGATAGCACCGGCCGCGTTAGCGAAATCTAGCACTTTCTCAAGCGGCCAGCCTGCAAGAATACCGTGAGTGAATGCGCCACCAAAGGAGTCACCAGCCCCCAAACCGTTAGCTGTTTCTACAGGAGTAGGTGCGGAAATAACGGCACCATCAGCAGTTTTAGCCATGACGCCCTTGGATCCCATCTTGACCACAGCAATCTTGACACCGGCATCTAAAAGTCGGCCAGCCTGTTCATCAGGGGTACCATCACCAACAGCAACAGCGCATTCTTCACGGTTACCGATAGCAATGGTTGCATGCTTCAGAAGCTCCTGCGCCGCCTCAGTAGCATCTTCTGGGTTTTCCCAAAACATGGGGCGGAAGTCGAGGTCGAGGATAGTGTGCTGGTCATCAGCTAGCTCTTCACGGGGACGTACCTCGTGGGCAGCAATCTGGGCTGAAGCAGCCGGCTCCTGGCACATGCCAGTGAGTGTTGTCCAGAAAATTTTGGTATTTTTTACGGCATCAAAATCGATGTCTTCCTTGGAAATCTGTAAATCTGGGGCAGTTGGGAAACGACCGTAGAAGTAGAGGGGGAAGTCCTCTGGAGGTTTAATGGCGCAAAATGTCACGCAGGTTTGCAATTTGGGGTCAACAGAGACATTCTTGTCATCTGAACCGTAGCGGTTAAGTTCTCGACGTAAGTAAACGCCAAAGGGATCATCACCTACGCGAGTGATAACAGAGGTTTTATGACCATATTTAGCAGCTGCAACGGCTACGTTTGCGGGCGAACCTCCCAGGTACTTTCCAAACGTATTGACGTCTTCAAGACCAACCCCAATGTCGTTGGGGTAAACATCCACACTGATGCGACCCATGGTCAGCAATTCGTAGATCATTAGAGAAGTATCCTCACCTTTGCTGCGGCAAAAGCTTTTTGCCTGTTATTTACATGTCCCTGTAACTAGAGTGCTACAAAACACAAGCCATGTCAATGTTTGTACTGACAAAATAACAAAGCATGCCACAGGTTCTACAGACCCCTTCGCAGACAAATCCCCTGAACGCAGTTGACATCCATAAAACTAGAGCGCGATAGTAATTATAGACATATTAATTTTTGGAAGTTTTCTACACAACAGGAGCATCATGAAACTCGGTGTTTACAGTGCAATTCTCCACGACCGTACTCTCGAAGAAGCCCTCAAAGTCGTTTCGTCGCTAGGACTCAAAGGGTATGAACTCAACACTGGCGGGTTTTTACCTCCTGTCCATGTCCCCATCGACGAGATCCTAAATCAACCAGAACTAGCGGAGGACTATCTGTCCATATTCAGAGCGGCCGGAGTTGAAATTGCTGGACTGAACTGCAATGGAAATCCCCTCCACCCCAACCGCGAAATCGGTGAAAAGCACGCCGAAGATCTACGTAAGTCGATTCGACTTGCCCCGCTACTGGGACAAACTAGAGTTGTAACCATGAGTGGTCTCCCCGGATCAGAACCTGACACCAGGCATCCTGCCTGGCACGTAAATACATGGAGCTCAGGAACCCTAGATTCCTTGGAATACCAGTGGGAAGTTGCCGTAGATTTCTGGCAAGAAATCGAGAAACTAGCTGCCGAAAACGGCGTCAAAGTAGCTATTGAACTTCATCCACAGAATCTAGTATTCAACCCACCAACAGCTAAGCGACTAGTAGAACGTGTAAACGCTCAGCATATTGGTGTTGAGCTTGACGCCTCTCATCTCTTTTGGCAGCAGATGGATCCCATCAAGGCCGTTCAATGGCTGGGTGATCTTACATTCCACGCCGCTGCTAAAGATATTCGCATCAACCGAGAAAACGCTGAAATCGTTGGTGTACTCGATGAGCGATTCCGCAGGTTGTCTCCCGAAGAAGACAGGGTCAACATTGGCGGCAATGAATGGGTTAATGAATGGCCTCAGGATTCCGCTTGGGACTTCGTGGCTGTAGGCGTAGGACACAATGCGAACTACTGGGCAGAGTTTATGAAAGCGTTGCACGAAGTAGATTCCAAGATGTGGCTAAACATTGAACACGAGGATACCTCAATGGGGAGGGTCGAAGGGTTAAAGTACGCGACCAAGACTCTCACTCAAGCAGCAAAAATAGCGAATATCGATATCTCCTAAATAACTTCCCTCGCACGAACCTTAATAAAATTGTGTGGACCCTAAAAATAAGTTTTAGGGTCCACAGTTTGTAGTGCTGGATGTTTATAGTTGCGTGAGCAAGTTGGTCAAAGGGTACGAGTTTGAGGGGTCTAATCCTAGTGCCTTGCGTTCGGCGGCGATACCGAAGAAGGAACCTGAGTTATTACCCTGTGCATCCGCCGTGTTGTCTCCGGCATCCGGGTCGAGGGCAGTAGGTAGATTCCCGGTGGGAAAACCGGTGAACATGTGGTTGGTGTAGCGGGAAAGTTCCATGGGAACGTTGATGGACATCTATTGAGAGGCCAGCGAGCCCATGACGAATAGACCGACAATTGATGCCATCTGGGTCAAGCGGCGCAGAGTGTTAACACCGACCTATGACACAACTTCAACACCTTTTTCGTAGCCAATCTCGAAGCCGTACCAGCGGGTGGCAAAGCACAAGATACCCAAGCCAAAGAAGAAGAGTAGCGGTCCCAGAATGCTACCGCTGAGTGCCAAGGACGCGACGAGGGCAGCGAGAACCGGGCGGACAGTTCCCCAGAAAATGGGGTCGCCAACGCCAGCCATGGGGCTCATCAAACCAACTTTGACGTTAGCGATAGCCGCGTCATCGATGTCTTCGCCGGCAGCATTTTGACGCCCCATTGCAGAGGTAACACCGGCAATGGGAGAGGCAATCCAGAGCCAGTTGTCTGTGCAACCAATACCTGCGCTGGTGCCTGTTCTGGCGCTTCGGCGGGGGCGTCCTGGGTTTTAGGTGGGTTCATGATTGCCTAGAATGAGCGGACGCCCTTTGTTCCAGCTGTGGTTGCTTTTGGCTAAGGACGCGAGGGTTGCGTTCTTGCGTGAGGCTACGCTGATGGTTTCAATCAGTATGGGCACGTTAACACCCGAAACAACATCAACGTTAAAATCTTCTGCTGCTATGTGTGCCGCCGCGTTATAGGGGCTACGCCAAAGAGATCTACCAGAAGGAGGGTTTCGGTCGAAGCCTGCGTTTCGCCCATAATTGCCTTGTACTTCTCGGTCAGATCTTCTGGCTCCTTTCCCGTCATAAAGGTAAGGGTGAATGTTCTCGGTATTACCGAGAATTATATACGGGCTGTAGCGAGAAGCGCTGGTGCGGATTCCCCCGTGAGCGACCACGATTATCGTGACCATAATGGTCCTCTCAATATCTATGTGCTGTGCAACCGATTCAGATTCACCGGTCACAGACCCCTCATTGTATTGAGTGGTTTTATTTTGGAACGAGTGCCTTTATTGAAATAGATTCCGCATCTTAGCACCACGAAATCCACACAGAAACAGAAATAGTATGCCTAGATTAAATTAACTTTACGCATCAACGGTTTCTGTTGAGTCATCATTCCACAGCTCGCGGGCAAGTCTTGCGATATGAATGGCTAGGTAGGTCAGCTCATCATCGGTGAGCTCCTGACTCAGGTGCATTTCGAGCAGCAACAAAACTTTACGGGCACACGCAAAAGCCTTTGGATAACTGGTACGCATCGCCTCTGTTACGAGCGGCATGGAAGTTTCAGCGGACGCGCGCGCTTGCGCTTTCTGGTCGGTCCGCACGAAGAGATAACGCAGGTGGGTGACAAAGCGAGCCACACTCATAGCTGTCTGATCAACCTCGTGACCGTAGCTGGTGCCGATGATATCGAAAATTTGAGCAAACACCTCCGTCATGCGGAAAGTCCTGCTCATATCTTCGTAATCAAACTGCGAGTTCACTAGGTGCAGCGCTAGAGGTATTGCCTCGTTTTCAGGTAGTTTCACACCGGTGCGTTCGAGCACTAGCTGCAGGGCGCGATACCCGAACTCTACCTCTGTAGGGTAAAGCTGCGTAACTTCGAGGGTAAGGGGATAGTCAACGGTGACGCCCTCCTGCGCACGTACAAGGGCATAGTTGAGGTGGTCAGCCAAAGGAATGATAAAAGAGTGGGCTATTTTGATACCGTGTTTTTGGGTGACCTGCTGCTCTAGCTCTGTAGCGAGCGAAAGGATTTCTGAGGGGATCTGCTCTAAAGACCAGGTCAGACGCTCGTTAGTAGTGGACGCATCCGGAACGAAGGTCTGTTCGACCTTGGTGGGGTCTATCATATCGCCTTTGCGTTTACCGAAGGCGAGCCCCTTACCGATAACCACTATTTCCTGGCCTTTAAAGGTAGTAGCTAGAGCGACATTATTATTGTAGATACGACTAATGCGCAATAGCTTTCCCCTCGCAGTTTGTTTTACAAGTATAATGGATATTTTCGTTCTGAATTATCCAGTTTACCGGGAAACTTACAACCCAACATTAAACGAAAAAGGAGCCCGAGCCACAGCCCAAACTCCTCCATCAAACAAAAAACCCGCGGTGACCTACTCTCCCACACCCTAACAAGTGCAGTACCATCAGCGCAAAAAGCCTTAACTACTGGGTTCGGAATGGAACCAGGTATTTTACTCTCGCCAAAACCACGGAAAACCAAACAACACACACCCCACCAACAAACAAGAGGCGGGGCACACGCCGGGGTTATTACCCAAAAACCATACAGTGGACACGTCAACAACAAAAACAATACTCACATACTCATGCCACCACAAAAAGTGATAAACAGTAAGCCTTCGACCTATTAGTACCAGTCAACTCCACACCTCTTCAGTCGGCGCTTCCATACCTGGCCTATCAACCCCATCATCTATAGGGAGTCTCACACACAAAAAGTGCAAGGAAATCTCATCTCAAAACAGGCTTCCCACTTAGATGCTTTCAGCGGTTATCCCTCCCGAACGTAGCCAATCAGCCATGCACCTGGCGGTACAACTGACATACCAGAGGTTCGTCCGTCCCGGTCCTCTCGTACTAAGGACAGCCTTTCTCAAATTTCCAACGCACGCAGCGGATAGGGACCGAACTGTCTCACGACGTTCTGAACCCAGCTCGCGTACCGCTTTAATGGGCGAACAGCCCAACCCTTGGGACCAACTCCAGCCCCAGGATGCGACGAGCCGACATCGAGGTGCCAAACCATGCCGTCGATATGGACTCTTGGGCAAGATCAGCCTGTTATCCCCGAGGTACCTTTTATCCGTTGAGCGACGGCCATTCCACAATGAACCGCCGGATCACTAGTCCCGACTTTCGTCCCTGCTCGACCTGCCAGTCTCACAGTCAAGCTCCCTTGTGCACTTACACTCAACACCTGATTGCCAACCAGGCTGAGGGAACCTTTGGGCGCCTCCGTTACTCTTTAGGAGGCAACCGCCCCAGTTAAACTACCCATCAGGCACTGTCCCTGAACCAGATCATGGCCCGAAGTTAGATATCCAGAATGACCAGAGTGGTATTTCAACAACGACTCCACACAAACTAGCGTCCATGCTTCACAGTCTCCCACCTATCCTACACAAGCCACACCAAACACCAATACCAAACTATAGTAAAGGTCACGGGGTCTTTCCGTCCTGCTGCGCGTAACGAGCATCTTTACTCGTACTGCAATTTCGCCGAGTTCATGGTTGAGACAGTAGGGAAGTCGTTACTCCATTCGTGCAGGTCGGAACTTACCCGACAAGGAATTTCGCTACCTTAGGATGGTTATAGTTACCACCGCCGTTTACTGGGGCTTAAATTCTCAGCTTCGACCACAAAGATCTAACCAATCCTCTTAACCTTCCAGCACCGGGCAGGAGTCAGTCCGTATACATCGTCTTACGACTTCGCACGGACCTGTGTTTTTGATAAACAGTCGCTTCCCCCTGGTCTCTGCGACCCATACACGCTCCCCACCGCAAGGGCAGTTCACGCTCAAGGTCCCCCTTCTCCCGAAGTTACGGGGGCATTTTGCCGAGTTCCTTAACCATGATTCTCTCGATCGCCTTAGTATTCTCTACCTGATCACCTGTGTCGGTTTAGGGTACGGGCAACTAGAACCTCACGCCGATGCTTTTCTCGACAGCATAGGATCACCAAATCCCCCACAAACGGGGTCCCATCACACCTCAGGCAAACACGGCCGCATTTAACAAACCGATACCCTACATGCTTAGACCACGACAACCATCGCGTGGCTTGGCTACCTTCCTGCGTCACACCTGTTAATACGCTTACCGCCACTGCTCGGATCCTACAACCCGCAGTAAGCTCCACACCAATCATAAAACCAGTGCAGTTACAAACCACATCGCATAGTTAGCATCACAGTCTTAGTATGGACGGTCCTTCGTCGGTACGGGAATATCAACCCGTTATCCATCGACTACGCCTGTCGGCCTCGCCTTAGGCCCCGACTAACCCAGGGCAGATTAGCTTGACCCTGGAACCCTTGATCATCCGGCGCACGGGTTTCCCACCCGTGATTCGCTACTCATGCCTGCATTCTCACTCGCATACCCTCCACCACTAGTTCACACCGCAGCTTCACTGGATACACGACGCTCCCCTACCCAACACACTCCACAAATGAAGCACATTGCCATAACTTCGGTGGTGTACTTGAGCCCCGCTACATTATCGGCGCGGAATCACTTGACCAGTGAGCTATTACGCACTCTTTCAAGGATGGCTGCTTCTAAGCCAACCTCCTGGTTGTCTAAGCAACTCCACATCCTTTCCCACTTAGCACACGCTTAGGGACCTTAGTTGATGGTCTGGGCTGTTTCCCTCTCGACAATGAAGCTTATCCCCCACTGTCTCACTGCTACACTCTCACTTACCGGCATTCGGAGTTTGGCTGACGTCAGTAACCCTGTGGGGCCCATCGGCCATCCAGTAGCTCTACCTCCGGCAAGAAACATGTAACGCTGCACCTAAATGCATTTCGGGGAGAACCAGCTATCACAGAGTTTGATTGGCCTTTCACCCCTATCCACAGCTCATCCCCTCCATTTTCAACTGAAGTGGGTTCGGTCCTCCACCACGTCTTACCGTAGCTTCAACCTGGCCATGGATAGATCACTCCGCTTCGGGTCTAGATCCTGCCACTCAAACGCCCTATTCAGACTCGCTTTCGCTACGGCTACCCCACACGGGTTAACCTCGCGACAGAACACTAACTCGCAGGCTCATTCTTCAAAAGGCACGCTGTCACCCCAAAAGGCTCCAACGGCTTGTAAGCACACGGTTTCAGGTACTATTTCACTCCCCTCCCGGGGTACTTTTCACCATTCCCTCACGGTACTTATCCGCTATCGGTCATCAGGAAGTATTTAGACTTACCAGGTGGTCCTGGCAGATTCACACGAGATTCCACGAGCCCCGTGCTACTCGGGTGGTCACACAAGCGGCGTGTCACATTTCAGGTACAGGACTCTCACCCTCTCCGGCCGTCCATTCCAAGACGTTCCCCTACACAACACAACATCACTACACTAGCCAGTTAGAACTAGAACGGTAACTCCCACAACCCCCATGATGCAACGCCTAACCGCTATCACACACCACAGGTTTAGTCTCATCCGCTTTCGCTCGCCACTACTCACAGAATCATTAGTTATTTTCTCTTCCAGCAGGTACTGAGATGTTTCACTTCCCCGCGTTCCCCCCAACCAGCCTATACATTCAACTGGCGGTAACTCACATCACTGCAAGCCGGGTTTCCCCATTCGGAAATCCTGGAATCAACGCCCTGTTATCGGCTCCCCCAGGCTTATCGCAGATTCACACGTCCTTCATCGGCTCCTGATGCCAAGGCATCCACCGTGTGCCCTTAATAACTTACAAAACACACAAATAATCAAAGAATAAAATCTAAGTTGTTACAAAATCATGAAAACAATAACAGAACAAACAAACACCCAAAAGCGCCCATTCGCTCACAGTTTCCAGAAGATGCTCGCGTCCACTATACAGTTCTCAAACAACAACCCACACACACAACAAACACACCAAAACAGCATATCCACCATGCGCCAGGCACAACAACAGAGACAACAAACCAAAGCTTGCTACCTCAAAACCCAACAGTATACCTTGAAAACACCACAACCAAGCAATGCCAAAAACAATGACGATATTCCACCCATGAGCAAACCCAGTGTCCAACACTCGCGGACAAACCAGGCTCAACCAATAAATGTTGAAGCTCCTTAGAAAGGAGGTGATCCAGCCGCACCTTCCGGTACGGCTACCTTGTTACGACTTAGTCCCAATCGCCAGTCCCACCTTCGACGACTCCCCCCACAAAAAGCGGTTAGGCCATCGGCTTCGGGTGTTACCAACTTTCGTGACTTGACGGGCGGTGTGTACAAGGCCCGGGAACGTATTCACCGCAGCGTTGCTGATCTGCGATTACTAGCGACTCCGACTTCATGGGGTCGAGTTGCAGACCCCAATCCGAACTGAGACCGGCTTTTTGGGATTAGCTCAACCTCACAGTATCGCAACCCATTGTACCGGCCATTGTAGCATGCGTGAAGCCCAAGACATAAGGGGCATGATGATTTGACGTCATCCCCACCTTCCTCCGAGTTGACCCCGGCAGTCTCCTATGAGTCCCCACCATCACGTGCTGGCAACATAGAACGAGGGTTGCGCTCGTTGCGGGACTTAACCCAACATCTCACGACACGAGCTGACGACAACCATGCACCACCTGTACACCAGCCCAAAAAGGGAAACCCTATCTCTAGAGCGATCCAGCGTATGTCAAGCCTTGGTAAGGTTCTTCGCGTTGCATCGAATTAATCCGCATGCTCCGCCGCTTGTGCGGGCCCCCGTCAATTTCTTTGAGTTTTAGCCTTGCGACCGTACTCCCCAGGCGGGGCACTTAATGCGTTAGCTACGGCGCGGAAAACGTGGAATGTCCCCCACACCTAGTGCCCAACGTTTACGGCATGGACTACCAGGGTATCTAATCCTGTTCGCTCCCCATGCTTTCGCTTCTCAGCGTCAGTTACAGCCCAGAGACCTGCCTTCGCCATCGGTGTTCCTCCTGATATCTGCGCATTCCACCGCTACACCAGGAATTCCAGTCTCCCCTACTGCACTCTAGTTAGCCCGTACCCACTGCACACCCGGAGTTAAGCCCCGGGCTTTCACAGCAGACGCGACAAACCGCCTACAAGCTCTTTACGCCCAATAATTCCGGACAACGCTCGCGCCCTACGTATTACCGCGGCTGCTGGCACGTAGTTAGCCGGCGCTTCTTCTGCAGGTACCGTCACTTTCGCTTCTCCCCTGCTGAAAGAGGTTTACAACCCGAAGGCCGTCATCCCTCACGCGGCGTCGCTGCATCAGGCTTGCGCCCATTGTGCAATATTCCCCACTGCTGCCTCCCGTAGGAGTCTGGGCCGTGTCTCAGTCCCAGTGTGGCCGGTCACCCTCTCAGGCCGGCTACCCGTCGTCGCCTTGGTGAGCCATTACCCCACCAACAAGCTGATAGGCCGTGAGCCCATCTAAAACCAGTACAAACCCTTTCCACCAAAAACCATGCGGTTCCCAGTCATATCCGGTATTAGACCCAGTTTCCCAGGCTTATCCCAGAGTCAAAGGCAGGTTACTCACGTATTACTCACCCGTTCGCCACTAATCAACCCGGTGCAAGCACCAAGCATCATCGTTCGACTTGCATGTGTTAAGCACGCCGCCAGCGTTCGTCCTGAGCCAGAATCAAACTCTCCGTTAAAAAACAAAAAAGAATGATAACTGTTATAGCTCAAAAATAAACAAAACCATCCCATACTCCACAAAACGGAAGCACCCGCCGTGCTTAATGACGGAACAAACACCACAAACATAGTGCTCGAGAGATGATCATAACTGTCATATTGAAAACCAAAAGTTATCAAAATAATAAATAAATTGGTATCAATCAAAGTTTTTATAAATCAAAGCACACTATTGAGTTCTCAAGCAACAAACCACCCCAACACTCACCCCACACCAACCGGCGCAAGAAGCTCGCATTGAGCAGTCAATTCTCTTATTTCAGCTACCCACCGCAGCAGGCAACCATTCAAGCTTACCAGAAGCATTTCCACACCGCAACACGAAACAACATGTTCCACATCACAACCACGCATGAGCACATCCCAGCAACCACCACAACAGGCAACCACACAAAACCAAGCACACACGCACCAGAAACACCCTATAAAACTCTCAAAACCACCGCCCGACTAGGCACTTCATACAGCACCCCGCCACGACGACTCAAACAACTATACGCACCCAAAACACACCCCCGCAACCAACAAACCATAGACGCAGATTACTTACACACCTGTCATTAGAACAAACACCCAAGCCACAACCACTTTAAGGAAAAGAAAACTTTTTCAAAAAAGTTCCAGAACCAGAGTACTGACACTAACCAAAGACAAATTTTAGTGATGCAAAGCATTAGCTTGGCTCACATATAAGGCTTTTGAATCCAGCCAGTGACACGAGGTATAGAGAGCCGACCACCCCTAATACATACCGTCTACACTACATCGGTGGATATGTATAAGGTCTGTCTGTTAGGGAACGGAGTAGTCGCACAAACTTAAGCTTTCTTCTGCACGCCCCAAGACCTTCTAAAGGCGCTACGGCTATCAAGGTCATAGAAGGAGGAAAGAGATACAGGTAGTAAACGCTAAGGATTCAGAGCGCAGAAGATTGTGGTGCGTCAACGTGTAGAGATCTTAAAAGAAGAAAGACTCGCGCCGGGGGGAACCACAACCACCGACGCGAGCCAGTCTAAGTCGAACCGCTTGAGTAAATATTTTAGAACCACACTCAACATACGATTCGTGTCTCGCACACACCCTTACGGGTGCAAATTTAGTTGACAACAAAACTACTATAACCCGATGTATAGAACGTTTGCAACCCCGGAACACAATATTTTCTAAAACCATCTGACGTATGTGATTGGTAAACCCGTGGAACGCAGATGAACTGACACAAAAACGCCTTGCTAGATGTTACCGACCGGTATCTTTACCTGGAGCATAAGCGCCTCTCACCCAGTAAATACCTAGTAACTAGCTGATTGGCAAAGAAGATCTGTTAAGCCCCAAATACCGTTCCTGCAGGTTTATGAGTAGGCAATTTTAGGTGCCACTACGCAGCAAAACCCTGATAAGTTTTCTCAAACCTTCAAAATGCTTATAAAACCAGGGAATTTTTGCTACTGCTTGGTAACTAATTCTTGTAAGTTGATCACTTGACCCGTGCTTGCACCGATGAGTCTTAGTACGTTGAGGTGCCGCTCAGCAGAGTAATCAGCAATCGCGTCCGCCACTACAAAATACTCGATATCTCGCGCTAGAGCATCAAAACTAGTGGCGATGATGCCACCTGAAGCAAAAATCCCAACAACCGCCAACTGATTTCTTCCTAGCCGGCGAAGTTCCACATCAAGGTCAGTTGCGTAGAAAGCGCTGAGAGATCTCTTATAAACGCACGGAACGTCATCCAGAGCCTGCACCAAAGATTCGTTGACCTGCGACGCAGTGGGACCCAACCCCCACAATTTTCCACCAATGCCCCGCTGCTCAATAGCGGTGGCAGGACGCGGTGCCGAACGTACAACGGGAACGCCGTTCTGCTGCGCCCAGTCCACTACGATCTGCACAGACTTTATAAGCTCTTCTTGTAATTGTGCGGTCAAGACCTGTAAGTAGTAGGGAAGAAAATCATGAACGAGTAAGGCAACCCGAGAAGAATCAAAGCTCCAGCCTAAACCTTCACTCTCCCGGTTAAATTCGGTCAGCGAGTAGGACGCAATATTAGCGCTAAAAGTAGCCACCGCTATTACCTACCCTAGAAAAGAGCAATTTTATCGGGTGCAGGGAAGATTTGATCGAGGTGCCCCAAATCCTCGGATGAGAGTATCACCGAAGCAGTCGCAGCATTCGCCTGAACCTGCTCTACACTGGTAGCTCCAGCAATGACCGAAGCTACGGGGTGCTGTGCAGCCAACCACGCAAAAGCGATCTCAACCTCGCTCAGGTTGCGAGTGCGTGCAAACGAGGAGAACGCCTCTAACTGATCCCAATTAGCGCCTTCAAGAATTTGCGGTTTGAGACGGGTCAAGCGTCCGTCGGCAGGTGCCTGATCTTTGGTGTATTTACCGGTCAAAAGACCGTTAGCTAGGGGAAAGTAAGGCAGCATACCCAGCCCAAAGGCGCGAGCTGCGGGCATCACTTCAAGCTCTGCACGGCGATCAAGCAAGTTGTAATGGTTTTCAACAGCAATATAGCGATGCGTGCCTAGCTCACGGGCGATATACTGCGCATGAGCAATCTGCCACCCAGCATAATTGGAATTACCGATATAACGCACCTTGCCCTGCTCAATGAGAGTGTCGAGAGCTACGAGGGTCTCTTCAATAGGCGTCTTCTCATCGGGGGTGTGATGAAAGTACAAATCGATATGGTCCGTGCCCAATCGGGTCAGGGATGCCTCAACCGCCCGCATGATGTAGCGGCGAGAACCGCGCACCCCGTAGTCAGCGCCGTTAGTGCCCTTCATGTCCATACCGAACTTTGTCACGAGAACAATGTCATCACGTACTGATGAATCCAAAGTCTTCAAAGCCTGACCAAACATGGTTTCGGAGACACCGGGCTCGGCACCGTAGATATCAGCAACATCGAAAAGAGTAATGCCAGCATCCACCGCAGCAGCAATCACTGTATTCGTTGCCTCTTGGGTCTCCGTCGCCGTGCCCGCGCGTCCGAGATTATTGCACCCCAAACCCACCGACGAAACAATAAGACCTGATGTACCCAGCTGACGATATTCCATAACACCCTCCAACAGCTTGTTTTTTCTAGGTTCTCACAACTACTAACAGTTTTTCTAGACACCACGAAAAATGACGTCGTAGGCGTTAAGGACGCAAGGCTCCTCTCACCGAAGATCGGCGAAAGAAGCCCTCAGTCTAGTGAACCTTAGTGACCCATGCCAGCAGGTACTGCGCCCTCGGGCTTACCGCGCCAAGCGGTGCTTGGGTCTAGGCGGTAAGTGTAGGAGCGTCCTACGGCGCGGACCGCGTAGCAGTACCCCGCGTTCTACGAAACGACTAATCGCCCGTGAGACCGACTCACGGGAACGGTGCATTTCCTCCGCTATCTCTGTAGTGTTCACATGCAGATAGTTCTCAAAGTCGAGCCGCCCTAGTAGCTTTACGAAAATCCTGTAGTCCCCATCAGCCCAATCCGCGTTAGCTATCGCATCAAATTAGGTAACCATTCCCATGAAAACCCCCTCGATTCCAAGCTTTCGATTCTGAGCGCGGGACGGCTACGAGGTCGTACACTCCGCCGGTTTCGGTGTCGACGTAAGCCTTGATTTTTCTTTCTTGCATTCGTCCCGCTCCTAAATTCTCGTGTGACAGTACAATCACATCACGTGATTCTAGGGCCACACGGGAATTAGCGAAAGTCCAGTATTTGCAAGGGTTCTGGGCGTACTCTCTTCTTAAGAAAGCAGGCGCGTTTTTGGGTCTGTATCTCACAGCTTTTCATGGTCATTTCAGCACTCATTTTCACCGGCTTATTTTGTTCGCTCACCTGACTTAAAAACCTAAGCTGCTCACTTCAATAACTCCTCCGTCCCCAACCCGCGCAGGCGGATTAGCTGGGGCTTGCCGGAGCCAGTCGAGGAGCACAGACCCCCACCTGCCCGCGGAGCAGGCACAGAAAAGCCACCTTGCTAGGAGCATGCAAGGTGGCTTTTAGTGGCTGGCTATTCGCCAGTAATGACACGCAGGTTTCTCTCTCGTATTTCGCGTTCGAGCTATTCGCGTCCCTCGGGCTTACCCGAAGGAACAAAGAAAGCAACCACCACAGCAGCTAACGACATAAACGCCGCCACCAGCAGAGCAAAGTGAACACCTGCCGCGTGCGCCTCGGGCGAATCGCCACCGAAGTTAGCAATACCAATGCCCATGAGGGTCACGAATAGAGCCGTTGCCGCTGCACCAGCAACCTGCTGAATTGCGGTCAATGCCGAGCTACCAAAGGAGTACAAAGCAGTATCGAGGCTGCCCAAGCCAATAGTCATCATGGGGGTGTTGATAAAAGGCAACGAGATACTCAAGAGGACGTGCGAAGCAACAATGAACCACAGCGGAGTATTAACACCGAAAGTAGACATCATCCAAATAGCGCCACTGAGCGCGATCGCGCCGGGCAGCACCAAGGCGCGAGCGCCGAACTTATCAACCAGACCACCGACGAAGGGGCTCAACACTGCCATAACGATACCGCCAGGAAGCAACAGCAGACCGGTCGTCAGCGCGTCCACGCCCAAAGTATTAGCCGTGTACAGGGGAATCAAAATAGCAGTACCCAACATGACGCCCATGCCCACCGAGCTCATAATGACAGTGAGAACGAAGGGGCCTGCCTTGAAAACGCGCAGATCCATGAAGGGGGACGCGCCTTCAAGCTGCTTTTGGCGCAGGATAAACCAGACCAACGAAGCAACAGCAATAGCCACCACGGGCCAAGGGCTCACCGGCAGCCCTCCGCCGCCGTGACCAGCACCGCCACCGAAGGAACTCAGGCCTAAGACCAGACCACCGAAACCAACGGTTGAAAGAACAACCGACAAGATATCAAGTTTCTGGGCTTCGCCAGTAGGCGCAGTATTAGGTGCCAGACGCAAACCAATCAGCAGGGCGATAATTCCGATGGGCAGAATCGCCCAAAAGAGAAAACGCCAAGATGCAACTGACAAAATCAGACCCGATACGGTGGGCCCCATCGCGGGAGCCGCCGAGATGACCATACCGATAATGCCCATTGCTTTACCGCGCATATGAAGAGGAACCAGACGCAACATAGTGGTCATCAACAGGGGCATCATGACACCGGTGCCAGCTGCCTGCAGGACGCGTCCGATCAGCAGAAAAGCGAAGGTCGGAGCAAGCGCAGCTGCCACAGTGCCCACCGTGAAGAGCAACATTGCGCCCACAAAAACCTGGCGAATGCTAAAACGCGAAAGAATGAAACCCGCAGCGGGGGTCACCACTGCCATGGTCAGCATGAAAGCAGTGGAAGACCATTGACCCAGGGATGCTGAGACGTTGAGGTCTTCCATGATGGAAGGTAGGGCAACACCCAACAGGGTTTCATTGAGAATTAAGACAAAAGCCGCCACCACCATGACGGCAAGAAGCAAGAAATCTGCCTGCGGTAACTTAGCGGCAGGAGATGCGCCGTGGGAGTGGTCGTGTGGCTCAATCACAGGCAATGAGCCGGTAGGCGAAACCATAGGCGTAGTGCCTGTGGGCAGATTACTATTATTATTTCTCTGATTCGAAGAGGGGTTTTTAGTCATAAGGCACAAGCCTACGCCCCAAAGCCAGTAGCTCGTAAGCATATGGTCGCTAGGCGTTGGTCACAGGTACGCGGGCGAGCAAAGACTTTCACCGGCAAGTATCTCCGCCACCTTCCACGCACTGATTCAAGCGTCGGGGTTTCGTGGGTGGTGAACAAGCCCGAACGTACGTAACCTCCACCACCTTTAGCCCCTACACTAAGAACATGACTAAGAAATCAGGACTAGACCTCGAATACATCGACCCCAATACTGCCGCCGGTGACGACTTCTTCCGTCACCTCAACGGTGCATGGATTGACACCTACGAAATCCCCGCCGACCGATCCAAAGACGGTGGGATTTACTTCCTGCGCGATGACGCTGAAAAGAACGTACGCACCATCGTAGAAAAAATTGCCGACGAAAACCCCGAATCACACATCGGCGCCCTCTACAACGCCTTCATGGACACCGAAAAGATTGAAGCGGACGGCGTCACCCCGCTCCAGCGCGAAATCACCCCCGTCTTCGAAGCACAAACCCACGACCAGCTCATCAAAGTACTCGCTGAAGGCGACAAAGCCGGTATTGGCACCCTCTTTGGCTGGTACACCTCCATCGACGCGAAAAACCCCGGCCACTACACCGTCTACATGAGCCAGTCAGGTCTGGGACTGCCCGACGAATCCTACTACCGCGAAGACAAGTTCGCAGAGGTTCGCGAAGCCTACATAGAACACATTGAACGCATGTTCACCCTCACCGGCGCGTCCGCACCACTGGGTCTCACCCCAAATATGGCGGCGCAAATCATCATGGCGCACGAAACCGAAATTGCCTCGCACCACTGGGACAACGTGCGCAACCGCGACGCCGATAAACGCTACAACCCGGTAGCAGCCGCCGACCTCAACGAAAAATTCCCCGGCTTCGACTTCGAAGCCTACATCGAGGGAATCGGCTCATCCGTTGAAGAATTTGGCACTGTCGTTCTCTCACAACCCTCCTTCTTCGAAGAAGCCGCAAAAATGTGGACCAGCGTACCGCTGATGACCTGGAAACTCTGGTTTATCTGGCGCATGATCAGCGCCCGTGCGTCCCTCCTCAACGAAGAAATGGTCGAAGCTAACTTCGACTTCTACGGACGCACCCTCTCAGGCGCCCAAGAAGTACGCGAACGCTGGAAACGTGGTATCTCCCTGCTTGAAAGTTACATCGCCGACCAAGTAGGCAAAGAATACGTCGCCGTGCATTTTCCGCCCACTCATAAAGCCAAGATGCTGGAACTCGTTGACAACCTCATCGAAGCCTACCGAGAATCAATCACCACCCTCGAGTGGATGACCGACGAGACCCGCGCCCGCGCCCTTGAGAAACTAGACCAGTTCGTCACCAAAATCGGCTACCCCGACAAATGGCGCGACTACTCAGACCTAGAACTGGCACCCGGTGATCTCTTCGAATCAGTACGCCGCGCCATCTTGCACGAACACAACTTCATGCTGGCACGCATCGGCAAACCCGTTGATAAAACCGAGTGGCTCATGAGCCCGCAGACCGTTAACGCCTACTATATGCCGCCCGCCAACGAAATCGTCTTTCCCGCAGCGATTCTTCAGCCGCCCTACTTCGACCCCGAAGCTGACGACGCCGTCAACTACGGCGGCATCGGCGCGATCATCGGTCACGAAATCGGGCACGGCTTCGATGACCAGGGCTCAAAATACGACGGCACCGGCGCACTCAATAACTGGTGGACCGAAACCGACCGCGAAGAATTCACCAAACGAACCGCGTCCCTCGTTGACCAGTACAACGGCTACACCCCCACCGGTCTTGACCCCGAGAAGTTCACCGTCAACGGCGAACTAACCCTAGGCGAAAACATCGGTGACCTCGGCGGTCTCTCCATCGCCTTGAAGGCCTACAAAATCGCCCTCGCTCAACAGGGCATTAACTCCCTGGCGGATGCTCCCGTCATCGACGGCTACACCGGCGTGCAGCGCGTACTCATGTCATGGGGTATCGGTTGGCGAACCAAAGCCCGCCAGCAGTACGAAGAAATGATGATCTCCGTAGACCCGCACTCCCCCAGTGAGTTCCGCGTTAACGGTATTGTGCGCAACCTAGACGAGTTCTATGAGGCATTCAATGTGACACCGGAACACAAGCTCTACCTTGCCCCCGAGCAGCGTGTAGCAATCTGGTAAACCCATGACGTAAGTACACTTCACCTACACATCAGACCCTTACTTAAGCACAGTAAGGGTCTGATTTTTTGTGCTCACCGGCTGCATCTTCACGCCACCTCAGCACTGGGCAAGTTAGCGCTGAGCTAAGTATTTAGACTGAAAACGCCGAAATCTGTACACCCTCTACCTCAAGTGCCGCGCGCACCGCGCGGGCAATACCAACAGCGCCGGCAGTATCACCGTGTACGCACACGCTGTGAGCGTCCAAAGCGACTTCAGTACCGTCAGCGGCAATCACTTTCTTCTCTAACGCCATTTTCACCACGCGAGCTGCCACCTGAACAGGATCATGGATTACCGCGTCAGCTTCACGGCGCGATACCAAAGTACCCTGCGAGGTGTAGCCGCGGTCTGCGAAAGCCTCGTAAAAAACCTCAACGCCAGCTTTCTGAGATTTTTCTACCACCACGCTACCGGGCAGACACAAGAGTGAGAGATTGGTACCAGACGCACGGTTAAGCTCAGCGATAGCGGTAGCAACGGCTTGGGCTTGTGCCTCATGGTGAACGATAGTGTTGTACAAACCGCCGTGAGGTTTGACGTAGGAGACTTTGCCCCCGGCGAGCGCAGCGACAGCTTGCAAGGCACCAATCTGGTAGATGACCGCGTCCGTCAGTTCGGTGGGGGTCATATCGATGAAACGCCGACCAAAACCGGGCAGGTCAGGGTAGGCGACGTGGGCACCGATAGTCACATTGTTTGCAACAGCAGCGGTGCAGGTGGTTCGCATAACGGAAGGGTCACCCGCGTGATACCCGCAGGCAATGTTGGCGGAAGAGACGATGCGCATCATCGCCGCATCGTCGCCCATGTTCCAAGAACCGAAAGACTCACCGGAGTCTGAATTGAGGTCAATATGCACGATAGGTGCTCTTTTCTACTGGGAGGTGCGCCGAGGCTGCCGGTAAATACATATTTTGGTTAAAAAATACTCAATTGACGTTTCGGCTACGATATATCTGTATCTATTGTTGCGTGAAGCAGGGCACACCTGTCAAGATTGTTGAACAATCTTAAGTGTGCGGTTTCACCCGCACTCATTTACACCAAGGTAGGGCACATGACGCGCATCAAACGGTTTTCACTCAACTACGCGCTGGTTGATTGCAACTCTTTGCAACACGCCCTCAGCGTACACGCCCACCTCACCGAGCATCCTACCCCCGGGCAGATTGAGCTGATCCCGGCGGCACAAACTGTACTGGTTCACTTTGCCACCCCGCAGCAGACTGAATCATTCATTACCTCATTCACCGTGCCCGAACACAGCGAAACCACAGGAACGCAGACGACCACGCGCATCATTGAAACCGTCTATACCGGCGAGGACCTCAATGATGTTGCCAACGCTACCGGTCTCAGCGTTGAAGAAGTCATCACAAAGCACAGCAGCGCCAGCTGGCAGGTAGCTTTTGCGGGTTTCGCTCCCGGCTTCTTCTACCTGCACGCACCCGACAACACTATGGACGTACCCAGACGAGCCACCCCGCGCACCTCCGTTCCAGCAGGTTCAGTAGGACTTGCCGGGCAACTTTCCGGGATTTACCCGCGTTCATCCCCAGGTGGCTGGCAGCTGATCGGGCATACCAACGCCCCCCTGTGGGATCTCACCCAGAACCCACCCGCCTTGTTAGAGCCGGGCAACACAGTGCAATTCAAGCCTGTGCGGGAGCTCGTGGAGATTCCCGCGTCCGCAAGCGTTACTCCCCCACAACCCCCTGAAAAAGGTGTTGCCCGCCTTGATGCTCCCGGTCTTCAGACGGTGTATCAAGACGGCGGACGCGACGGCTTGAGCCACTGGGGAGTCTCACCTTCTGGGTTTGCTGACATTGCTGCCGCCCACGAAGCGAACCGTCTAGTAGGTAACGCTGTGACGGTTACTCTTCTTGAAAACTTAGGCGGCGGACTGAAACTAACCGCCACCGACGATATCGTGCTCGCGGTGACCGGCGCACAGGTATCAGCAACAGTAACCTCCCCCGATGAGGCTGACGATAAAACACCCCGAACAGTTCGGCTATACAAAGCCTTCGCCCTCAAACCCAGCGAAACCCTGCAACTGGGCCCCACCACCGGTGGGCTACGCACCTACCTGGCACTGCGCGGTGGCTTTGAAGCACCGGTTGAAGCAGGCAGCACCTCACGAGACACCCTCTCTGGTCTAGGAGCACCACCGCTAACCACCGGGCAAACCCTCTACACCGCCAACCTGCCAGCAAGTGCCGTAGCGGTAGGCGCGCGTCCACTCGATGTGCCCAGCGAAAGCATCACCCTGCGCGTCATTGCCGGACCACGCGATGACTGGTTCACCACCGAATCGCTAGAGAAATTTACCGCAACCAGCTGGCAGGTGAGCGACTCCAGTGACCGCATCGGTGTGAGGCTTACCCCCGAAAATCCGCGGGATTCTACAACGCCGGTCTTGCAACGCTCCCGTGAAGGCGAGCTGCCCAGCGAAGGCATGGTCACCGGCGCCATCCAGGTGCCACCCAACGGTGAACCGGTTATTTTTCTCAGCGACAGACCGGTCACCGGCGGCTACCCCGTAATCGCCAGCGTACACCCAGCCGACCTGCGGCTACTTGCCCAAGCACCACCGACAACCCGCGTCACTTTCACTTTCATCGACCCCGCCAGCTAAGGAACCCTCATGCGTAAAATTCTCATTGCCAACCGCGGCGAAATCGCCGTTCGCATCATCAATGCCTGCGCCGATGCAGGTTTTACCAGCATTGCCATCTACGCCGACGCTGATGCCCACGCCCTGCACACTGTCTTAGCAGACGAAGCCCACGCCCTTGAAGGCAGTTCACCGGCAGAGACCTACCTCAACATCGAGAAAGTGCTTGAAATCGCCAAAAAATCAGGTGCCACCGATGTACACCCCGGCTACGGCTTTTTGGCAGAAAACGCCGATTTTGCCCGCGCTGTTATAGATGCCGGTCTCACCTGGATTGGTCCCTCACCAGAGACCATCACCGCCCTGGGCGACAAGGTAGCAGCACGCGACATTGCAATGGCAGTAGACGCTCCACTGGCTCCTGGCACCGACGGACCGGTGGCGGACGCAGCAGAAGCCCGCGCCTTCGCTGAAGAACACGGTCTACCTGTAGTTATCAAAGCCGCCCACGGTGGCGGCGGACGTGGCATGCGAGTAGTACGCTCCCTAGATGAAATTGAGGACGCCTTCGACTCGGCATCACGCGAAGCCATCGGTGCCTTCGGCAACGGCGACTGCTTCGTAGAGCGCTTCTTAGACACCCCTCGCCATGTCGAAGCCCAGGTAGCGGCGGACGTCCACGGCAACGCCGTCGTCATCGGCACCCGCGACTGTTCCCTGCAACGACGACACCAAAAACTGGTCGAGGAAGCCCCCGCGCCCTTTTTAAGCTCGGCGCAAGAAGAGCAGATTGTGCGCGCGTCCGCCAATATTTTCAAGCGAGCCGGGTACGTGGGCGTGGGCACCACCGAATTTTTGGTCGCCGTTGATGGCGCTATCTCCTTTCTCGAAGTAAACACCCGTATTCAGGTAGAACACCCCATCACCGAAGAAGTCACCGGCGTTGATCTGGTGCAGCTGCAATTCGCCCTCGCCGCCGGTGAGCCGCTACCCTTCACCCAGATGCCAGAACCGCGCGGACATGCCTTTGAATTCCGCATTAACGCTGAAGACCCAGCACGAGGTTTTCTACCCGCTGCCGGCGAAATCACCTCCATCAGCGTGCCTACAGGTCCCGGCATTCGCTGGGATTCAGGGGTACGTGCGGGTACCGTGAGCTCAGGCGACTTTGATTCCCTGCTCGCCAAACTGATCGTGAGTGCCCCGACGCGCCAGCAAGCGATTCGACGCGCACGCCATGCCCTGCGACAGCTAGAAATTCAGGGCATTTCAACCGTCATAGACTTTCACCGCCGAGTCATGGAACACCCTGACTTCACCTCAAACGACGGGTTAAAGGTGTACACCACCTGGATTGAAAACGAACTGGGCGACGACCTGCTACCCGATGAAAACTACCGCGGCGGGCTGCTACCCGTAGGTGCCACGAGCTTTCCGGGCACCGGCGTCACCCGCTTCAACCTCGAAGTGAACGGGGTATCTACCCAAGTAGGAATTCCAGATTCTATCTTCGCTTCTTTCGGCAATAGTGCAGGCGCTGGCAATGCTGGCGGGGAGGTGGCAGACGCGCGCGCACCCGAGGTCACCTCACCCATGAGCGGCAATCTACTGCGCTTTGAGGTTGCAGTTGGTGACAGTGTTGAAACCGGTCAGCAGGTTGCCGTACTTGAAGCCATGAAAACCGAGGTACCCGTCACCGCAGACGTTAGCGGCGTAGTATCTGCCCTGCCGGTAGAACCCGGGACGCGCGTCAACGCCGGGCAAGTATTGGTTCAGTTCTAGGAGTTGACGAAAAAACACGGGATTACGGTGAAAGCAGTATCTCTACGGCTGGTACTTTCGCCGTAGTCCCGTACTTTCTCGGTGAATCTTTAAATACACCGACTAAAGTGATGCACTGTGAACTTTTCTTCCCCAACCACAAACGCCCCCATGCTACTGAGCGAGTTGGTGGACGCGTCCACCCCAACCAACCACACCCACGCACCCGTATGGGCGGCGCAGGTATTGCGGGAAGCCATGATTCAGGGTGTGCTAGCGCCGGGAGCAAAGCTGGGCGAAGTGCAGCTGACCGAGCAGCTGGGCATCTCGCGTAATACCCTACGCCAGGCGTTTACCGCGCTAGAAGCCGAACACCTGGTGACGCGCGTACCCAACCGCGGGGTGTTTGTGGTGGTTCCCGATGCCCAGCAAATTCAGGAACTTTTTACCCTGCGCCTAGCACTTGAGGGGGCAGCTATTGATCTGGCACCCGCCAGGGAACATACGAAACTGCGCGCTATCATCACAGAATCTGCTGCCCACCGCGAGCGAAAATCAGCGGCGGGCATGGCGGCAGCCAACCAAAATTTTCACCGCGGACTCGTGGCGCTGGCGGGTAGCCCCAGATTGAACGCACTCATGGCACACGCACTAGCCGAAATGCGCCTACTCTTTCACTCCATGACAACCGTGCCGGATTTTCATGCACCCTTCATCGACAAGAACGCCCACCTACTGCAACTGATAGAAAACGGACAGAAACCCCAGGCACGGGACTACCTGCACGGGTACCTTGAAGAATCAGCAGCCTACTTTGCGGGCAGGGTCTAAAGCAGGGGATAGCGCGAGCAGATGCAAGGGAGAGAGGGCTGACATTACGTCCGCCCGTTACTGCGGTGGCAGTGCCCCCCCCAGCAACCGGCGATTCTCCCTTTAACGCACGATTCACCTCTGCAGAAGAGGTGAATTGTGCAATAAAAGGTGAATTACGGATGCGACCAATCTGCCAGCTCGGGAAAGACCGCGTTCGCTACGCTCACACTCTCCCACGCTGGGCCGCTGACGCTGTGCCCAGCGCTAGCAACCAATTTTTGCTTCCTCACTCACTCGGAAAATTGGTTGCTAGCCTTGCCATAGCTTCGCAATGCCGCCCAAAGAGTTCCAACCCAAGTAGATGGTCAGCAACCAGGACGCCCAACCCACAACCAACAACCACACCGGGTACTTATACCCCGCCAGCAAGGTCTTCGCGCGGAAAGTCGCCACAAACAAGAGCACACCGAAACCAACCGGCAGAATCAGACCGTTCACCGCGCCCGCCACAATCAGCAGCGTCGCAGGAGCCTTACCCAGCGACATAAAAACAACGGTCGAAACTACAATGAAGCCGATGGTCAAACCGTTCTTCACACCCACCGAAGTGCGAGAAGTCGTCAAGAACGACACCGAAGTATATGCAGCACCAATCACAGACGAAATCGCCGCACCCCACAAAATCAGACCAAACAGACGGGTACCGATCTCACCAGCGGCAACGCCAAACGCCTGACCGGCAATCGAGCTTTCCGTTGACAGTTCAACACCGGTAGCAACAACACCCAAAATCGCCAGGAACAGCAAGAAACGCATCACGCCGGTGATAATAATGCCGGTCACCGAAGACCGGGCAATATCGGTCACGGACTCAACACCCGAAACACCGGCGTCAATCATGCGGTGCGCACCCGCATAGGTAATGTAGCCACCCACGGTGCCACCCACCAGGGTCGTAATGACAGCAAAATCAACGGTCTCAGGCATGACGAAGTTACGCATCGCCTCACCCACAGGCGGGTTAGATACAACAGCAACGTAAGCAGTTGCCAGAATCATGATGATACCCAACACAACCACAACGCGGTCCAGAGCCATACCTGCCTTACGTGATACAAAAACGGCGATTGCCAAAACAGCGGTCAAGATACCACCGAGTTTCGGGTCAAGACCCAGCATGGAATCCATGCCCAAACCGCCACCGGCAACGTTGCCCACGTTAAAGACGAAACCGCCGAGGGCAACAAGCACCGCCAAAAACATGCCCAACCCAGGGAGAACGGCATTCGCCAGCTCCTGCGCTTTACGCCCCGAAACACCAATAACACGCCAAACATTCAGCTGCACCGCGATGTCGATAATGATTGACACCAGAATCGCAAACGCGAAAGCGGCACCTAACTGGTAGGTAAACTGACCGGTCTGTGTAATGAAGCCCGGACCGATGGCGCTGGTTGCCATCAAAAAGAGCGAACCGATGAGCGCCGAACGGCGACCTTTCACCGATCGCTGCGGACGCGCGTCCGCAGGGTTAAAATTCTCAGCCACAATGGCTCCTAATCAGAAGAGGAAAACGCTCAAATATTGCGTGTGTCATAGATACTAGTCACAATATAGAGATTGTTGAACAATCCTGCAAGTGGGGCAGGCAAAAAGGGGCGTTCCCCACGGTCTTCCCGCGGAGAACGTCCCCTTTTTTCTGACTGCTAGATAAGGTCAAGACGCGCGGCGGCGGCTTGATGACCAGGGCGCTGACAGCAAGCGAGGTCAGCGTAAAGACTCGTGCACTGGGGGAGGTGAAGGTAGACGGGGTGTTTTCAGGGGTGCAAACCAGCCCTTTCTGGCACAAAGGAAAGCAGTGGCACCGTTTCACCACAACTTAATTGATAACGGTTCTCATTATCATGTTATTGTTGTTTGGGAATCATTTTCAAAACTTCTAGTAGAAAGCACAGCATCGCTGCCATGGCTCACCAAAACTTTAAGCGCGCGCTCTTTACCGGATCTCTTGCGCTCAGCATTGCCCTTCCGGGCATCTCAGCTCACGCACTGCCCGAGAACACCACCGTTGTTGCTGGTGTCCACACTGATGCCATTGCGATGGACCTTCAGGGTAACGCCCTTAAGGTTTTCTCTTACGCTGATTTGCCTGGCAAGATGCGCAGCAAGCTAGACCCTGCCACCACTGTTTTTCATCTGCCCGATCATGAGGCAACCAGGGTAGAGGTTCCTGCTGGCTATGAGTTCATTGCCCAGCCCGGCACCCAGGTATGGTTCGCTCCGCAGACTCAGCGCGATGGGGTAATTTGGCCCGGTTGGAACACCGAAGATATCTCCCGCGGTGAGGTGAAGAATGACTCTTTGGTCATGGAACTGGTGGACGCAAAAACCCCGCAGGGTGGTTCTGTTGAGGTTTTCCAGGACAGCGCGTTTGGTGCCCCCACCCGCGTGTGGAGCAGTGACGAGGACGTTAAGAAGTACACCCAGCCCGTTGCCTCACACGTTCACGCGAACTGGGCTTTTACCCATGCAGGCACTTATACTCTGACCTTTAAGGTCACCGGTGAAACGGTGGATGGCGCCCCCCTTGAAGATACCCAGGACTTCACCTTCGTAGTGGGCGATCTGCCTGCAGATGAAGTTGCACCTGAAAAGAATGACACAGCGTCACCGTCACCCGAGGCTACCGAGCAGCCCAGCGCGTCCGCGCCCACTGCCACCCCGGTAAAGGAATCACCTACGACCCAGCCCAGCACGCCAGCACCTTCGCACGAGAGCGCGACCTCCCCCGCGCCGACCTTCGCTGAGTTGGCAGAATCTGCTCCGGCCGATAATAAGGTAGAGAACCATGACGGGCATCATCACGTGCCTGAACAACCCGCAGCAGAAGCCGGTAAGACAGACGAGCAGAACACACCCCAGCAAGCCCCTGCCCCCACTGCACCAGCAAACCCTGCACCTGCTGCTCAGAACAATTCACGTAGCGGTGCTCAGCAATCAGCCCCACAGAGCGCACCAAAGCCCGCCGCTGAAAAGTGCATGGCAACTGAAGTCGTTGTAGAAAAGGCTCCCGAGCAGAAGACTACTGCTGACCGTGCCGCGTCATCTCAGGACGCAACCATCAAGACCACCGGCAATAAGGCAACAACCGGTGCCCACATTTTCACCATCAATAACTCATCGCGTGAACAGCTCACCGAAGGTCACTTCGATTTCGGGGCGGTTCTCAACGGTAAGCAGCTCAGCGCGTCCATCAAGGACGATCGCACCAGCCCCGCTCGTTGGGTTGCTCCGCGCTCTGTGGAGTTTGTGCTCTCAGAATCTGCGAAGAAGAAGATGCCCGCTGGTATGGAGAATATTGCGCCTGCCGGTAGCGACGTTTACCTCATCGGCAGCACTCAGGAGGCTGGCGTGCCGTGGCTGGGTTGGAATACCCAGGATTCAGCCCTGTCGCAGAATGTGAAGGGTGATGCCACGCTGAAACTCGACTCGGTGACCGGCCCCGGCAAGCTATCGGTGTTCCTCACCGGCAACTTCGGTTCGGCGGGTCAGACCGTGTTCAACGCTCCTGGCGATACCTTCAAGGTGCCTTTAAACACCCACCAGCACGGCAACTGGGTTTTCTCAGCGCCGGGTGTTTACACCGCTACCGTTTCGTGGCATGCCACCCTCAAGGATGGCACCCCCGCCAGTACATCAGCAGAGCTTCGCTTTGTGGTGGGCGATGTAACCGTACCTCCGGCGGCACCTGCTGAGCAGTCAGAAGCTCAGAATACTGAGAAAGCTAAAACTGAGTCAAAGAACGAGAGCGCACCCCAGGGTTCCGAGCAGAAAGCTACCGCGCAGGGTTCAGTTGATACTGCAACCGGCATCGTCACCAAGCCCGACGGCTCCAAGGTGAAAATTGTCGGTAAAACCTCATCAGGCGCTGATTGCACCCTCTCCGACAACGAGTTGAAACAGGCTCAGGAGGCTTCAGCCCAGGGCAAGCTCGCCTACACCGGTTTCAGTAGCGCTCAGCTTGCCGGTTTTGGTGTACTCACTCTGTTAGCCGGCATCGGCACCTTGCTGCTGGCGCGTCGTGCTCAGCGTAAGAATGCGTAAGACAAAACTTCTTGCTCTAGCAGCTAGCTGCCTTTTCGCGCTCACCGCGTGCACAGCCCCTTCATCGGGCGGTGCAGGCGGTGAGCAACTGAAGGTTGTTACCACCACCCCCATTCTTGCCGACTTCGCCGCTCGTGTTGGTGGGGATTATGCGCAGGTCAGTTCTTTGGTGCCCAACGGGGCTGACCCGCACTCCTACGAACCGACCCTGCGCGATGTGCGTGATATAGCCTACGCTGATGTTGCGTTCACTAACGGGTTACTTCTTGAGCAGCAAAAGATGTTGAAGACCGTCAGCGCGAACTTGCCGCAGGACGCAACCTCCGTGGCTGTTGCCGAAGGCATCGAAACCTACGGCGGCAAACTGCAACCCATCGTTGAAGATGCGTCGCTCGATTCAGTGTGGCTGGGGTTGCGCGTTGAAGCTGGTAACGCAGACACCTCAGGTGAGCACACCGCGACTTTTAGCGCGTCCAACCCGCAAGGCTCCGGCAGGCTGGCAGCTTTCATCACGCAAACTTTTGGTGCTGTTGAGGTCGTTGCAGATTCTGAGCAAGGACGCGCTCAGGTGGGTTCAACCCAGCTACCCCTGAATGCCCACACTCACCTTTCATGGGCTTTCACTGCCAGCGGTCACTATACCCTGGAGGTTTCTGCCAGCAGTAGCGACCCCTCCCTGGGCGAAGTGCCCACCCACACCCTGCACTTTGTAGTGGGTGAAGACCCCACTGCTGTCGCGCAGCAGATGGGCACCGACACTCACATTCTTGATGGGGGGCATGCTGATCTCACCGCGCAACTTGACCAAGGGCGCATGATGATTCGCACCGACCACGACGGAGAGGTTCACTACCACGAGCTAGAAAAAACCCTTGTGGTCGTGCCCTCCAAAACTCTGCAGGAACTACCCGCCAGTGCCCAGTACCGTTTTCTGGGCAGAGGCGGGGAGCAAATGTACCTGCTGGCTCAGGCGGTAGCGGGCAAGCATGTTCACGGTGAAATCGACCCGCACATCTGGCATTCAGTGCCCAACGCTAAGGCAAGCGTCGAGCTCATGCGAGACACCCTCGCTACCGCTAACCCCAAGCACGCCAGTGCCTACAACGCCAACGCGTCCGCTCTACTGGCAGAGCTGGATCAGCTCAACCGGGATCTCATCGACGCCTATGCGAGCCTTCCAGATTCTCGCAAAAACCTGATTACAACGCATGACGGCTACCGCTATCTCGCAAGCACTTACGGCCTGGAAACCGCCGGGTTTGTGACCCCGGCACCGGGCAGTGAACCCAGTATTCAACAGCGCAACAGACTGCGACGAACCATTGAGGACCTCAACATTTCAGCCCTCTACATAAACAGGGGCGAGATGGAGAAAACCTCAATTCTTGCCCAAGTCGCTGAAGACTCCGGGGTTCGCCTGTGCCAGCTCTACGCCGACAGCCTTGATTCAAACGCACCCCATTACATCGACATGATGCGCTCCAACGCGCAGACCATTACAGAATGTTCAGGAAACTAGATATGACCGAGAAACTACCCTACGTTCGTTCCCTCACCGTGGCGGCTCTTGTCACCGGCATCTGTATGCCCCTTGCCGCCCATGCCGACGATGCAACCGCAGCCCCCGATGCTAGCGCGTCCGCCGAGGTGAAAAGCGCACAAGAAAAAGCGCTGGAACAAAAGATTTCCTCCGATGAGCCCATTGCCAGCGGTCGAGTCAGCATCGACGCTGGGCACGTTGATATGGGACCCAAGTTCATTGACGGAAACTGGCAGCTCATGGTACATGATGACTCCACTGCCAACCCCGTGTGGCGCATGATGGAAGACGTGGTGCTGGTAGGTAAGGACGCCGCAAAGCTACCGGTACCCGATGATGAGCGCTACTCCTTTGTAGATGCTGCTCCGGGTAGTGATGTGTACGTGATTCCGCAGACCGAAGCTGAGGGCGTTGTCTGGCCCGGCTGGAACACCCAGGACCCTGCGGTTGTTGAGGCACTAGGACGCGGAGTGACCCTCACCCTCGACCGTGTTGAGGGCCCCGGTCAGCTCACCGTTTACCTTGAGAACGGTAACTTCTCAGCGCCCCAGGTGCTCTGGAACTCCAACACCCCCGAATCCCAAGATATCTGGGTTGAACCCAACACCCACACCCACGCCAACTGGGTGTTCACCGCCCCCGGCGCCTACTTCGTGACAGTAACGGCACACGCTACTCTCGCTGACGGCAGCGAGGTTGCCAACACCCAGCGCATCCAGTTCGCTATCGGTAGCCAGACCAACCCCGAGGACGTCTTCGCGCAAGCTGACCAGCTAGAACCCCTCACCGCAGATTCCGCCGAAGCAGCAAATAATTCAGCGAGCACGCCCGATGCTGCTGTACCCACCGCTGACAGCTCTGACAGTGCAGAGGCAGTCAGCGAAGATCGCACCGGCATTAGCCCTGCTCTGATTGCGGGCATTGTGGCCGTGCTGGCTGTGATTGGTGGCGGTGTAGCCTTGATGATGCGTAAGTCAGCCGCCGACCAGCGCCATGCCCAGGAGCAAATCAAGTGAGTGAAACACCGGTTATTTCGCTGGTGAATATGGGGGCTGGCTACGGCAAACGCACCATTCTCAGCGAGGTGAATCTCACCGTTGAACGAGGGGAGTTCGTGGGGCTGATCGGCGCTAACGGCGCGGGTAAAACCACCCTGCTGCGGTCTTTGCTGGGATTAGTACCCGGTGCTACCGGTGAGATTCGCATTTTGGGGAGCACCCCCGCCTCAGCACGCACCCGCATTGGTTACGTGCCGCAGAAGCACCAGTTTCAGTGGGATTTTCCCATCACCGTCAAAGACGCGGTGATGACCGGTCGCAGTGCCCACCTGGGGTTGTTCAAGCGTCCGAGTAGCGATGACTGGGTAGCTGTTTTCTCGGCAATCAAACGAGCAGGCATCGATCACCTATCCCAGCGCATCATCGGTGAGCTCTCAGGCGGTCAACGTCAGCGCGTGCTGTTGGCGCGTGCCCTGGCAGCCGCACCCGAGCTTCTGCTGCTCGATGAGCCCTTTACCGGAGTGGACGCTCCCACCCAAGACATGCTCAACGTCCTCTACCGGGAGTTAGCCGCTGAGGGGCTCACCATCGTCATGTCTACCCACGATATGCTCTCGGCACGCGAAGCCTGCACCCGCTTGGTCGGTGTGCGCGAAACTCTAGCACTCGACGCCCCGGCGCGGAGCCTAAGTGTTCAAGAGCTTCACCACTGGCTCACCGGCAGAAGCGAGCAAACCCCGACTCTTCACCAGAAAGGTACAGCATGATTACGCCTTTTGAATTTGTGGGAGATTTGCTCAACCCCAATCTCTCTTTTCTTGCCAAGGCCCTCGCTGCCGTTGTGATCTCGTCCATCGTGACGGGTTTGGTGGGCTGCTACGTGGTTATGCGCGGCATGGTGTTTATTGGGGACGCGGTGGCGCACTCTGTCTTTCCGGGGCTAGCTATCGCTTTCGTCATGGGCACTAACCTCATGCTGGGCGGACTGATAGCGGGCGTCATCACCGCTATTTTGGTGGCTATTTTCAGCCAGAATCAGAAGCTCAAAGAAGACTCCGTCATTGGTATTTTCTTTGCGGGTTCTTTTGCCCTAGGCATTGTGATTATCTCGCTGCAACCGGGCTACTCGGGGTCGGTGCAGGACTTCCTCTTTGGCTCTATTGTGGGTGTATCAACCTCAGACATTACCCAGGCGGCACTCATCGCCACCGGCATCATGGCAACCCTGGCAGTATTCCACTCCCGCTTTGTCACCGTCAGCCTTGATAAAGAAAGCGCCCGCGCTATGGGGTTGCCCGTGCTGCTACTTGATGTGGTGCTCTATGTACTCGTGACTATCAGCGTGGTTATTTCGCTACAAACCCTGGGCAACGTACTGGTTCTGGCACTCATCGTTGTGCCCGCCTCCGCCGCGCGTCTTGCCTGCACCAAACTCAGCCATATGATGGTCTTCTCCCCCGCCTTCGGCATCATCTGCTCCACTGTGGGTCTCTACCTTTCGTGGTCCTTCAACCTACCGGTCGGCGGCACCATCGTGCTCACCATGATCGCCGGGTTTATGGCAACCGCAGCAGGTGCGCGCGTACTGCGCTAAATAAACTTCAGGTACTCACCCATTGACGAAAAAGAGGACGTTTCATCACATGTTTTACGCGATGAAACGTCCTCTCTCTGTATGAATTAGGTACCGCAGAAGCTCCTAAAAAAGCGGGCGCTTGGCTCTGCTTTTTCAAGATCGGCGACCAGTTGGGCGTGAGCCTCGGTGAGGTCTTGCTGTAGGACGCGCGTATAAGGTGCGCGTACTGCGGTCAGTAACTGCTCCACAGGTTCTGAGTTACCTGCTTCTACCGCGCGCAGGGTCTCTTCAAGAACCAGATTGCGAGGTATATACACCGGATTGCTAGCGTGCATGAGGTCGTGGGCACGCGCGTCCGACGTTTTTGTTTCTACACGCAACTCAGTGAGCTCTTTCTGCCAGGCTGTTACCGAAAGGTCTGAGGAGCACTCCGCGAAAGGGTTTTCGCCATCGGTCAAAGACCTGAAGAAACCGGTGAAATCTAGGCTAAAGCGTTCCATGAGATCAAGGGTTCCTTCGATAAAAGCCTCCACCTCATCGAATAGATAGGCAGGTGCGTCCGGCCCCATATCAAGACCCAGCTTCGCGGCAAAAGCCAGAGTGTGAGCGTGAGCGTAGGCGTCCTCAAATTCATCAAGAACCCGCTTCGCCCGCTCAATAGCACGATTGGGGTCATTGAGGTCAATCAGATCAAGCAGGGTTTCAGCGAAACGCGCCAGATTCCAGTGAGTAATACCGGGCTGATTGCGGTACTTGTAGCGCCCCTGCTGGTCGATAGAAGAGTAAACAGCGTCGCGGGAAAACCCATCGATAAAAGCGCAGGGGCCAAAGTCAATAGACTGCCCAGAAATGCTGACGTTATCAGTATTCAGAACCCCGTGTACGAACCCCAAACCCATCCAGTGAGCAACCAGTTTCGCTTGTTCTTCGACCACCTGTCGCAACAGGGTCAGGGCATTCTCAGGTGCTTCACCCACCGCCAGGTGCGGGTAGTGGCGATGCAGGGCGTACTCCACTAATCGGTTGCGGGTTTCGGTATCACAGTTGTACTGGGCAAACTGAAAAGTACCCACGCGCAGGTGACTGGACGATACACGCACCACGATGCCCGCAGGCTCAGGCAGGGGTGAGCGGCGGCGGATTTTCTCACCGGTTTCAATCACGGCGAGCGCCCGCGAGGTCGGCACTCCCAAAGCGTGTAGGGATTCACCAATCACAACCTCACGCCAGACCGCCGAAAGAGGTGCTTTACCGTCAGAACCCGGACGTGAGAAGGGGGTGAGACCGCTACCTTTGAGGTGAATATCAACGCGGTTTTGTTTTTCCCCTTCGCCGGGTGCGGACGCACGACTCAGCTCCCCTACTAGGTGCGCGCGTCCGTCACCCAGTACCGGGGAGAGCTGGCCAAACTGAAAACCTGAGTAGGCAAGAGCGTGGGGTGTGGGGTTTTCAGCTGAGGTGCCGGTCAGCCACGCCATGCCCTCAGTGGCTAACCAGTCGGAGTCTAGACCCAGTTCTTGCGCTAGGTCATCATTGACCCAGGTGACGCGGGAACCCTCAGGAATATCCGGGGTAGCCTGCACCGCCAACTGCGGAAAGGACTGGACGTAGGTGTTCTCAAGCGTGGGCGTCATAGCTTCAGTCTATCGGGGAGGGCAAGGGCGCCCTCGTGCGCTCAGCCTACTCGCGCGTCCTTACCCCGCCTCAAAATGCCACGAGAGAGGTGTATTTGACCCCTGTCATGGCACTTTCGGACGGAGTAAACGTTTCAAGAGCAAGGCGTTCCCTCTGCACTGTACCTAGTCTTCGTCGAGCTGAGTGTCCAGGCGAGCGCGGTCGTCCTCGCGTCGTTTTTTATAGCTGTACAGCGTAAGGGCACTGCCGATAGTCGCAAAGCCAATCATCATCAAATAACCAGGCAAACCCCACAACCCCAGCACTGTGAAACTACGAAAAATGGCACCCGACACCCAGGCTAAAGCCAGCAGGAACATCAGTAAATACTCGCCTGAAGAACTATTGACACGGGGTACAGGAGCTCGCTCACGCAACCAAGACTCACCAATTGAGTGTGTAAGCCCTATCAGTGCCATAGGCAAAGCGGAAAGCAACGAATACAGTCCCGGTAAAACCCATGCCAGTATTACGCTCACTACCGAAACACCAAAGATCAGCCATGTATAAGAAATAGCTATCGACCGATACAGCACCTCCCGCTCAAACTCGTCATCCATTGACGTGTCATAGCGTTCAAGTATTTTGTCGTTGTAGCTCATGGTTAGTCCTGTTCTTCGTCGAAAACTTCTTCCACCGTCTTGCCGAGGACTCTGCAAATGGAGAGCGCTAGGTAGACCGAGGGCGCGTAGTTTCCTTTTTCGATATTGGCGATGGTCTGGCGTGAAACACCAGCTTGCTCGGCAAGTTCTGCCTGTGACAGTTCGTTCCAGCGTCTAAACTTTCGCACCATGTTGGTGCTGCCGTCCTGCGTTGTCATAGATGTTCTTTCGGTCGATATCTCCCTTAAAATGTAAATTATTCTTTACAAAATAACAAGGTTTCTTTTCTGCCACTGCCTCTCTTGTTCCCGACCGGACCAGCTCCATGTTTGATTAACTGCGACACCATAAAATTTCCCCATTTCGTCATAGAAGTCAGCGCGGGGCGAACGCGCCCCACACTGGCACCGTACACACATCAAAGGTGACAGGATGGAAAGTGAACTGTTTATTCACCAACGAAAGGGTTCATCATGGCTGATCTAACCGGCAAGAAAGTTCTAGCGCTGGCATCACAGGGGTTGGAACAGATTGAGCTCACCTCACCCCGCGAAGCACTCGAAGGTGCAGGTGCAACCGTGACCCTCGCGTCCCCCGACGGCAAAGAATTCCAGGGTATGGAAGGTGACTGGGAGAAGAAGGATTTCTTCACCCCCGAGCTCAAGGTCTCTGAAGCAAAAGCTGAAGACTACGACGCGCTGCTGCTTCCCGGTGGTACTTTGAATGCTGATGCAATGCGTTTGAACAAGGACGCGCGTGCGCTGGTTCGCGCTTTCTTGGATGCTGAAAAGCCTGTTGCTGCGATCTGCCACGCACCGTGGTTGCTGATTGATTCCGGTGTTGTTGAGGGTCGTACCTTGACCTCTTATGAGTCGGTTGCTCCGGATTTACAGAACGCTGGCGCGAACTGGGTTGATCAGGAAGTTGCAATCGACGGTACTTTGGTGACCAGTCGTAACCCCGGTGATCTTGAGGCGTTCAACGCTGCAATCATTGAGAAGTTGGCGTAAAGTTTTGCGAAGTAGGCGAGAGTGCAATTTAAGACCGTTTTTTCGCGAAAACATGTCTTAAATTGCGCTCTCGGCAGTTTTTGTGTGAGGAGTTAATGATGATTTTTATTGTTGTGAAGTACCAGATTAAAGACGGCAAGCGTGAAGAGTTTTTGGAGGCTACCCGCGAGTTTACTGAGGCTACTCGTGCGGAGCCGGGCAACAAGTGGTTTGAGTGGTCGCTGAGCGTTGAGAACCCTAATGAGGTTGTTCTTGTTGAGGCCTTTAATGATGATGCGGGTGAGGCACACGTGAACTCAGAGCATTTTACTAAGGGTCTTGAGGCTATGAAGCCGTGGTTGGCGGAGACTCCGAAGATTGTTTCTCGTACTATTGATGGCGATGACTGGGGTGAGATGGGTGAGCTAAAAATCGGTTAGTGCGTAGCACCCACCGATTTTTAGCGAACCAGAAAGCCCTGGGCACCCAAGCTGAACCTACAGGCACTCATATAGATTTAGCAGTGAAAAAATGCTGAGTAAGCTCTCGCAAGGTAAAGATTTCGGGTGATTTTGGTCGCCCAGAGGGCGGTATTTTCGCTTTAAGGCGGTGTGGTTGGGAGCCAGCCTCTCTTACCTGTGACTCAGCGTCCTGAGTTCGCCCCTCACCGGTTGCGCGCGTCCGCTCTTACAGAATTTTGGGGTATTTTAGGCGACTTAGCTGTTTTTGCCTGGGGGTATCTGCGGTTATGAGCGGGGGTGGGGGATTTTCGTTTACTAGAATGGGTGTGTTGCACCTTGTGTGTTGTCCCTAATTCTGGAGATTCTTTTATGACTTTTGCCCCGTCTGAGCTTGAGAGCTTTGACCATTCTGCTGAGCATCATGAGGCTGATCATGCGTCGGTGTCATTGGCTGTTTCTACGGTGATTTTGGCGTTGCGGCGTAGTGAGGGTGAGTCGCATCAGTCGTTGTGGTTGCCTTTGGTGCGTCGTTTGCGTCAGCCGTATAAGGGTCAGTGGGCTCTTCCGGGTGGTCCGTTGCCAGGTGATCAGTCGTTGGAGCAGGCTGCTGGTTCTACGTTGAAGCGCGCGACGGGGCTTGTGCCGGGGTATCTTGAGCAGCTGTACGCATTTGGTGATGTGCAGCGCACCCCTGATTATCGTCGGATGCGTGAGGGTGCGGTGGAGCCGCAGGTTGATCCTGAGCGTGTGGTGTCGGTGGTGTATTGGGCGTCGATTCCTGCCACTGACGTATCGCATACTCGTGTGCATGAGAACATCAAGTGGTTTAAGGCTGATGATTTGCCGACGCTGGCTTTTGACCATAATGAGATTGTTGAGTACGCGCTGTACCGCTTGCAGAATAAGGTGGAGTATTCACGCATCGCTCACTCGTTCTTGGGCGAGGAGTTCACTCTAGCGCAGTTGCGTGAGGTGTATGAGGCGATTTTGGGACGCACGCTTGATCCGGCGAATTTCCGCCGTCAGATTGCGGCGTCTAAGTCTATTATCGATACCGGACGTAGGGTTGAAGGCACCCGCCACCGCCCGCCGCGTCTGTACCGTTATGATGATTCGCGGGCTTTCGCTGATCAGGGTCCACTTGGTATGTACCGTGCTACTCACGGGCAAGATGTTGCCCAGCACAAATTTTAAGGATTGTTCGATGCATTTTTCACGTCTTTTGGCTCTTAGCGCGGTGAGTGTTGCTGCTTTGGTAGGATGCTCAAGCGCCGCAAATAACGCTGGTGATTCTATGGCGGTAGCGACTGAAACAGCACCTGCATCTCAACAGGTTGTTACGCCGAAGCCACCGGAGTTTCCCGATGGCACTATGGGTACTGTGGTTGAGGTGCGAAACGGTAACACCCTTGTTTTGAATATTGAGGGTAAAGACCGCGAGGTACGCCTTATTAATGTCTTGGCGCCTCACGAACGTAGCGCTGATATTTCTGGTAGCTGTCTGGTGAATGAAGCTACTGATTTTACGCGCGGTCTTTTACCTGTTGGTACTGAGGTGACCTTGAACTTTGATCCGGCGGCTTTGGGTACTTCTGGTTACCTTGAGGCGGCTGTGTATAAGGGTGAAGAGTTTGTGAATCGCACCGTTGTGGCTGAAGGTTTTGGTGCTGCTACCTATCTTTCTTTCTCTGATAAGTTTTATCAGGAAATTTCGGAGGCGCAGTTGGCTGCTGTTGAGGCGGGTAAGGGTGTTTACTCGCCCGATACTGAGTGCTCGATTCAGCATATGCTGAACAGTGAAATTTCGGCGGTTCAGGGTGCTGGTTCGCTGAGTGAAGACGATGCAAAGATTGTGTACCGCGAGGCTTCTGATTTTTACAATGATTTGCAGCGTACCGCCACTAACCCGGCATCGTGGGCAGGTTCTATTACTACCCTGGAGCCTACTCACCTGAAGATGACCGATTTATTAGAGGCTTTGGGCGGCAACTACTACGATCAGAATGGCGTGAAGGCTGCTGATAAGGAGAGAGCTTCTGCTGCTCCCGTTCGCCCCGGTCAGGAGCCCGAAGTGGTACAGCCATCTTATGACCCCTCGATTGGAGTTGAGCCGGAGCCAACGAGAGAACCCGCATTGACTGATGAAGAACTAGCTGAGGCAGGCTTAACACCTGTAGAAGAAGGTTAGTAAAGATTCCCCAAACCGCTAAAGGTTGACAGCCCGCGTCCGCGCATTCCCCTGTAGAGGGAATAGCGCGAACGCGGGCATTTGTTTTCCATGAAAGAGGACGCATGAGAGGTTTGAGCACGGCTAGCAAGGATAAGTGACACCTCATATGACAAAGTGACACACCATGTGACAAAAGAGTGTCACATGGTGTGTCACGTTGTAACTTTGATGTCACTTCGTTATTTCTGTACACACGAAAGCACCCGCGTCCCCCCTCTTTAGTGGAAAAGGTGAGGACGCGGGTGCGCGCTATTAACTCATAAAAGCTAGAGACTGAAGGCTTAGGCTTCAGGGATAACCAGACCCTTGGTCTGTGATACTGCGCGGTCGAAGCGTGCTGCTACGTCTTCCCAGTTCACGATGTTCCAGAATGCCTTGACGTAGTCGCCCTTAACGTTCTGGTAGTCCAGGTAGAAAGCGTGCTCCCACATATCCAGCTGCAGAACGGGAATCAATGCAACGGAGATGTTGCCCTGCTGATCGTAAAGCTGCTCGATGATAAGGCGCTTGCCGACGGTGTCCCATGCCAGGATTGCCCAGCCAGAACCCTGAATGGTGGTTGCTACGTTCTCAAAGTGAGCGCGGAAAGAATCGAATGAACCGAAGTTATCATCGATCGCTGCTGCGAGCTCACCGGTGGGCTTGTCGCCACCCTCGGGTGAGAGGTTCTTCCAGAAGATGGAGTGGTTGGTGTGGCCACCGAGGTTGAAGGCCAGATCCTTGGAGAGCTTGCCGATGTTGGCGAAGTCGCCCTTTTCGCGTGCTTCTTCCATCTTCTCAAGAGCAGTGTTCGCGCCGCCTACGTAGGCTGCGTGGTGCTTTGAGTGGTGCAGTTCCATGATGCGCGCAGAAATGTGCGGTTCAAGTGCTGCGTAATCGTAGTCGAGGTCAGGCAAAACGTACTTCTCAGCCATGAGGAGTTCCTTTCAGTAGAAAACAAGTTCATTGTCGAGCCTACACCTTTTCACCTGCTATGTCGCGGTGTGAGTCACAAATATTTGCCGTTAGCTAACTGAAAATTCACTGGATGCACCCGCGCCTCAGTGGCAGTTCCAGCATCGCCAAAATGTGAAGAACTGCCTACAAGAAGTACATAACTCTTCAACTAGCAAAAGGCGCACCCCGATGAGCAATCAAAACCCCGCCCCCCCCAGTGAAAGCCACCTGCAGCAACAATCCCGAAACTGGGCTCTCCAACGGGGTAACCCCTGTGAAAGTAAGGGCGGTGCTGTTGAGGTTCTTGAGCCGCGCGAGGTTCCCCTGCCGCCGGTAGCACACTCGATATCATTGCCGATGAACTGATGAACTCCACCTATGCAGACGGCGGTGTCTTCCCGCAATTCGGTGAGTTCCCCGCCCAACCAGCCGGACGAGCTGAGAGCACCGTCCACCTCGCGGCACCGAGCTAAACACCTTGCCCTCATTAACGTCGGTCGTCTCACCCGAGGCGACCGACATTTTGAATTCTTTACAATGCTGCGATTTCAGCGATGTCAGCCGGTGCTGTACGGCAGCAACCACCAATGACGCGCGCACCTGCCGCCTGCCACCACTCAGTGTTACGGGCAAGATTGGCGGTGCTGTCTTTGAGCGCCCAGGTTTTGGTGACGGGGTCGTATTCTTCACCGGAGTTGGGGTAAGTTATCAACGGCTTAGTAGTGAGCGCAGAAAGCGCACGCAGCGCCGGTTCTACGTTTTCTTGGGCGGTGCAATTGAGCCCCACCGCAACGACCTGCGGCGACGCATCCAGCACCGGCAGCAGCTCACTTAGAGCAGTACCGTCACACAGATGGTGGGAATCTTTTAATGAAAGTGATACCCAGGCTTCACTCTCGCTAAATTCTTGAGCGAGAAGATCAACGAGCGCACGCACTTCATCACCGTTGGGCATAGTTTCAAGAGCAAAAACATCAGCCCCCGCTTCATCGACAAGTTGCATGCGCTGGCGGTGGAAGTCTTTAAACTCTGTCAGAGTCAGTGAGTAGTTACCGGTATATTCACTACCGTCTGCCAGGTAGGCACCGTAGGGTCCGATGCTGGCGGCAACAACAAGCAAACGTGCGTCCTGATGGTTTTCTTCTGCATATTCATGACGTGTTTTGACGGCAATATTAACTGCCTTCTTAACAAGCTGTACACTTTCAGCTTCGGTTAAACCGCTTGCAACGAACGCTGGTACATTTGCTTGGTACGTATTGGTTGTTGCAATGTGGGCGCCTGCTTCAAAGTAGCTGCGATGTACCTCGGCTATAGCCTGCGGGTGGTCAATCAGCGCCGTTGCAGACCATAGTTGGTTGGCAGTATCAACGCCGAGCTTTTCGAGTTCAGTTGCCATCGCACCATCAGCAACTACGAGCGGGTCAGTGGCTAACAGTTGGCTGAAACGGTGAGTGGTCATAAGAGAGAGACTTCCTTACGTGCTGATCTCTGGCGGGTGCGCCGGGGGTTATTTTTACCTTATCCGACACCGCATTTATTTTAAGGGCGTTCACGTATGCCTGGTTCACAGAGCGAAACAAAGTCTTCTTCAACGCATCATCTTGAGCGTAAGATGAACAGCCGCCACATGATCATGCTGTCTTTGGGCGGCGTGATTGGCACCGGTCTCTTTTTGAGTTCGGGGTACACCATCAATCAGGCAGGGCCTTTTGGTACGGTACTTGCCTACGGCATGGGCGCAATCATCGTATACCTGGTGATGATGTGTCTGGGTGAGCTGTCGGTAGCTATGCCGTGGACGGGTTCTTTTCACGTCTACGCCACCCAGTTTTTGGGACCGGGCACCGGGTTTACCGTGGCGATTTTGTACTGGCTAACGTGGACGATTGCGTTAGGTTCTGAATTCACGGCCTCGGGCATCATTATGCAGCAGTGGTTTCCTGACACCCCCGTGTGGGTGTGGAGCGCTCTGTTCATCGTTATTATTTTTGCCCTCAATGCGGTGAGCGTAAAGATTTTCGCTGAAACGGAATCATGGCTGGCACTCATTAAAGTAGTTGCGATTATCGCCTTTATTGTGCTGGGTGCCCTGGCGATGTTCGGTGCGATCCCCCTGCAGTCGGGCGAACCTGCACCCGGCTTCACCCACCTTTTTGAAGATGGACTTTTCCCCAACGGTTTTGGCGCGGTCTTCACGGTGATGTTGGCAGTCAACTTCGCTTTCTCAGGCACCGAACTCATTGGCATCGCAGCCGGTGAAGCTGAGAACCCCGAAGAAACCGTACCGCGTGCAATTCGCAGCACCCTCTGGCGTCTCGCCGTCTTCTTCATCGGTGCCATCATCGTTATGGCGTCCTTGATTCCCTATAAGGAAGCAGGAGTGGACGCCTCCCCCTTCGTTCTCGTCTTCGAGAAAATCGGCATTCCCTTCGCCGCCGACATCATGAACTTCGTGGTGCTCACCGCCATTTTGTCAGCCGCAAACTCTGGGCTCTACGCGTCCACACGTATGCTCTGGTCACTGTCGAACGAAGGGATGATTCCCCAGCGCATCTCGCGCGTCAATAAAGCTGGCGTGCCTTTCTTGGCGATGTGCATTTGCATGGTCGGTGGTCTGTTCTCGCTACTGTCAAGCTTCATTGCAGCAGACACCGTTTACATGGTGCTGGTGTCTATTTCTGGTCTCGCAGTGGTACTGGTGTGGGTGTCCATTGCCGCCTGCCACATCGTTTTCCGCAAGCGCTACCTAGCAGAGGGCAAGAAACTTGAAGACCTCAAATACCGCGCCCCCGGCTACCCCTACCTCTCGTGGGTAACCCTAGTTGTTTGCGCGCTCTCGTGCGTCCTCATCGTCTTCGACCCCAACCAGCGTCCGGCACTGTTCTACACCGTGCCGTTCATTGCCCTGTGCTACCTGGCGCACCGCGTCACGAGTAAGCGCAAGAAGCACCTGTAAAAGCACCGAGTACAGACGAGAGTACCGTCTGAGAGAGCAGTTCATTGGTCGCCCTCAGACGGTACTTTTTGTCTCTCTCACTGTGAACCTGTGCATTAAGGGAAAAAGTTATCCACAGGTGTGTAAAACTCTGTGAATAATTCGAACACCTGTACGCGTGCCCGCCACCACTACGCCCCAGAACCTGTCATGACGGGGTTCGCTTGCCTCAATAGACCAGGCTACGCGCCTGTAATCACAGTGGTGTAGTTATCCACGCTGTGGAAAAAATCTGTGGAAAGTTTCGTTTTTACCCAGTTTCTGGAACCAAAAAGACGGTGTGCATCCACATTTATCCACCGGAGCACTCAAAAATGCAGAGTTTAAGTGGAAAATGTTCACAGAGTTATCCACAGATAGTGGAAAACTTGGCTCCGGATACAGAAGGACGCGCCCACCCCCGCGAGATGGATGTATCCGTTGCCCCTAAGCCCCTGCAATATCGGGGCTTTTAGTGTCTCTATGACCCTGGGGGCTATCCGGTTTTTTATGCACAGCTATGTAATCACAGCAGTGTAGTTATCCACGCTGTGGAAAACTCTTGTGGAAAACTTCGCATAGTCTCACCCGTTGCCCCGGTCAGTTTCGCCAAAGCTGCGTCATAGTCGTAGGATGCGGCAAGCGTCCGAGCCTCTTCAAGAGCGAGCGCTGAGGGGTCTTGGGTTTCGGTAACGGTAGGTGCCGGGGCATCACAGACAGACTGCCCGGTGCTACCGCAACCGGTGAGCGCAAGAGCGCCCAATAGAAAGAGAGTGGCGGGAGGCGTGAACATTTCATGCGTGGGACTCGCTGTGCCTCTCAAGAACTGCTAAGAGAGTTCTTTCAGCATACACAAACACCGGCAGCTACCCCTGTATCACTCGGTGTGACCGTCCTCTGCCCAGGTGACCACAATAAACGTGGTCACCTGGGCAGAAGGTGGTCACACCCGCCTCCTTCGCGCTGTATTAGCTACCTTCCTGCACCAGCCCGCCCAGCTGAAGCAAACTGAGGGTAAACCTCGGCGCGTCCGGACGGAGCAGCGGGGTTGGGATAACCGGGTTCAGGTAATAAAAATCCCCCGGTTCATACAACCGGGGGATTTTTATGGCGTTAGGTTTAATCTTCGATGACTGATTTTTTCACGGTAATAATCTCGCTGGGTTTGCCGCCTAATACTGCCTCACCAATTTTTGCGAGCTGGGTTGCCTGGCGCTTGTTGATGCGGTTAAAAATTTGGCGGCGCACTTCTTCAACGTGACCGGGCGCAGCTTCCTGTACTTTCTGCAGACCTGCAGGGTGCAGCTCGCAGATGCTGACGCGGCGATCTTTTGACCAAACGGTGCGGCTGACGTAGTCCTGCTTTTCCAAGCGGGTCACTACACGAGAAAGACGCGGCAGCAGAGTGTTGGTCTGGTGCGCCAACTCAGTCATAGTCAGCCGGTGCTCAGGCGCTTCAGAGAGCATGGCAAGCACCATGTACTCCACGAAACTCAAATCAGCATCTCGTTCAAGCTGTGCTTCAAGAGAACCGGGCAGGTTGAAGATGACCGAGCTCAAAAAAAGCCATGCGTCGCGCTCGTCATCATTCAGCCAGGGGGTTTCTTGCTTTGAGCTCACGAGTTATGCTCCATTTCCACAGGTGTAAGACGCTTATCTACGATGTACTGCGACTGGGGCGTGTGCCCCCACAGTGGCATACAGGTTTCTTTCAATTAAAACATGGGCAAACTTGTTGGACGCTCCTAAGACCCTGAAAATCAGTGAGTAGTGGCTCTCAAAGCACCACGAAAACCCACGATGCCGCGCTTTTTCAGGGAACAAAGGGCAAAAACGGGGTACAGCGGGTGAGCCTGCGCCACCGTAAAATAACGGTTTCCCCGCCGACCAGAACCAAGCTGCTGATAAACTAAGGTGCTTAGGTGTGCCGGGAAGTCTGGTCGGCACCTGCGCGCGGCGCAGGTTTTATTTTCAATGACCACTTCTATGTGAGGAACATATGGCTTCTGATAACACTGTTTTGACGCGTGGGACGTACAAAGAGTCCCAGCGCGTCAGCGAGATTCTGCGCAAGGAGTCTGTGGGTGGCATTATCTTGCTCATAGCTACCATCGCAGCACTTGTTTTTGCGAACTCCCCCGCTGCTGATACCTATTTTGGTATTCGTGATTCGTACATCGGACGCGATATCGGCGATTTTCATCTGAAACTTTCGATTGGTCACTGGGCTGCTGATGGTCTGTTGGCTGTTTTCTTCTTCTTGGTTGGTCTTGAGTTGAAGAAAGAGTTTGTGATGGGTGCGCTGCGTAACCCCAGTACCGCTCTGGTACCTATGGTTGCGGCAGCCGGTGGCGTTTTGATGCCTTCGCTGATTTACTTCTTTATTAATATGTCGGGTTCTGCTGAGGCTCGCGGTGGTTGGGCTATTCCCGCGGCAACTGATATTGCTTTCGCGGTGGCGGTGCTTGCTGTTATTGGTTCGCACCTGCCGGCTGCTCTGCGTATTTTCTTGCTGACCCTGGCTGTGGTTGATGACCTCATTGCTATTACCATCATCGCTCTTTTCTACACCTCAGAGTTGAAGGTTCACTACCTGCTGTGGGCTATCATCCCTATCATTCTTTACGCGGTGATTGCTCGTTTCTCTGAGCGTCTCTTCCACCTTAAGCCGATTGCTGCTTGGTTAGTTCTGATGCCTATTGGCTTCATTGTGTGGGCACTGTTCTTGAACTCAGGTATTCACGCAACCATTGCGGGCGTTATTCTGGCTTTCACCGTTCCCGTACGTATGAACAAGCGTTCTAAGTCGGCGCATGCTGAACACGGTCTTGCCGAGGTCATGGAACACAATATTCGCCCCTTCTCGGCTGGTTTCTGCGTTCCCGTGTTTGCGTTCTTCTCAGCGGGCGTTGCTCTCGGTGGCTGGGAAGGCTTCACTTCATCTCTGACCAAGCCCATCGCCTACGGCATCATTTTGGCTTTGGTCTTCGGTAAGATGCTGGGCATTTTCAGCTCTACCTGGCTGGTCACCCGTTTCAGGGGAGCCAACCTTGACCCCGACATCAAGTGGGTCGATATCTTGGGTGTAGCAACCCTTGCCGGTATTGGTTTCACCGTTTCACTGCTGGTTGCGGAGCTCTCCTTCGGTTTGGGTTCTGACTACAACGATGACGCCAAGGTCGCTATTCTCACCGGTTCTGTGACCGCAGCCGTCCTGGGTTCCATCATCTTGGGTCTGCGTAATAAGCACTACAAGAATATTGCGCTGAAAGAAGCTGTGGATGCCGATGAAGACGGCATTCCCGACGTCTTTAGCGATAACGGTTCAGGTATCGGTGGCGGTTCAAAGCGCGCCTAATCGCCGGGTATGTTCAATGCAGAAAAGTACCGCCGTACAGCGAAAAAATAATCGCTGTACGGCGGTACTTTTTACTTTGGGGGTAGGTTTTCTACCGTCAAGGAAAAACCCTAAGCTGCTGCAATACCTGCGGGCTTGTGACCGCGGTTTTCCCTAAAGTTTTCGAGGGCGGCGAGTGCCTTAGTTTCGTAACCAAAGATAGTCATAACAATCAGGTGAACGCGCGCCTGTGTGAGGGTGTACACCGTCCACGGCAGGCTCGGTTCGTACTCGTGAATGGCGATAATGACGCGGTTTTCACCGAGGACGCGCCTGAAGGCAAGGCGGGCACGACTACCTTCGGCGGTGCGCGCGAAGAGACCGCCGCTGATAAGGTATACCACCGCGTCCTCACTGGAACGCTGCGGTGAGTGCTGCAGGATCAAAATCGGTTCTTTGAGCAGGGGCAGGAAAATTTCTGTACGGTTATCGGTGATGCGGGTGCCGACCACCTTGAAGCTAGCGCGTGAGAGCCACTTGAGGTAGTAAGAAGCGGTGTCTTGCACTGACCAGCTCGCCGGAATGGTGACGCGCTGAATCGACTTCACGTCGTTCTTGGGGTTTTCCACATCGGATTTGAAGGGGATGCGCAGACGCGGCAGGCTGTAGCCGGTAGAGTCCTGACCCTCGGTTGCCAGGCGCACGCTTTCCTTGAACCCGGTGGGGGCGTTGGTGATCCCCTCGACGGTGTGTTCGGGGGTAATAACCAGGTCGTGTACGAGGCTGTCGAGTAACGGCCCCACCATTTCGATGGGTTTGCCACTGATGAGGGCTACCCAGAGTTTAAACGCCCATACGGGAATAATAGGCAGATCAACCATAGGTAGTTTTTTGCCCAGCACCTCAGCGGTCTGTTCGAAGAGTTCGCGGTAGGTTATCTCTTCGGGCCCGCCAATGTCGATGGAACACTGCCCCAGGTCTTCGCGTTCGATGGCAGCAAGCAAACCCTCTATAAGATCGCGCAGCGCTACCGGGTGGGTGCGGTTATACGCCCATGAGGGCAGCACCAGACCGGGCAGGCGTTCTACCAGAGACTGCAGAATCGGGAATGATGAACCCTTGGGACCCACAATCAACCCGGCACGTAGCGTCGTTACGGGTACGCCGTGGGAGCTAAGGATCTTCTCGCACTCCAGGCGGCTTGCTAGGTGACGAGAAAGTTTTTCGTTCTCAGGTACGATGCCGCTGAGGTAAACAATGCGCTTCACGCCGTTGTTCGCTGCGGCGCGGGCGAAGTTATCTGCCAACAACGCGTCCATATCTTCAAAACTTGCCTGAGTCAGTTTTGCCGGTGGCTGCATGGAATGCACCAGGTAAACCGCCAGGTCAATATCTTTCATGACGCGTTCGTTATCTTCGGGCGCGAAAAGATCAGCCGCCACCCAGGTAACGTTTTTCTCGTTTTCTTTGTTCTCGGTACTGCGGGAAACCGCGATGATTTCGTGGTTCTTCTTGAGTTCTTTAAGCAGGTTTCTGCCGATGTAACCGGAGGCACCCGTGAGCAAGATTTTCATATTGTACAGCCTTATTGCAGTGCAGGTGCAGTCTATGGGTAGTCTGCTTAGTTTCAAGACTAATTAAGCGCAGTTGCGCTATGGTTTTATACAAAACTACAACACAACTGCGCTCTCGTATACATACAACTTAGTTGTAGCGACATGAGCCAGAGCGAGTATACGGGAGCTGCTTTCTAGCCTGAGATTTTTATTTCCTCGCTCACGCAGAGAACTCCCAGCTAGCTTATTTTTTCTCCACTAGTTTATTTGCGGCAGCCGCCATGGCTCCGAACTTACGCAGAGTCTCGGGCATATCGTCCTTTTCGGTGATAACTTCAATAAAGACCATCTTATTCTTCTCTACCTGAGCTGTAGCGCAGGCATCGAGTAGCTCATTGACGGTGGATGCGCGTAGCACAACGGCGGTCTCGTCGGTGGCACCGAAAGCAGCAGGGATTTTTTGCCAGTCCATGGGAGCGATGTCGTTATAGACAAGCTTTTTACCGTGTATAGCGCGTTCGATGGTGTAGCCATCATTGTTGATGAGGAAAATAACGGGGTTGAGACCATGGCGCACAATAGTGGCGAGTTCTTGGATGGTGAGCTGAGCTGAACCGTCTCCGATGAAGAGCACACCACGAGAGCCACGGTCAGCGATAGTGGCACCCAACAGTGCAGGCAAAGTGTAACCAATGGAGCCCCACAGGGGTGCGCCAATAAAACGGGCATCTTTAGGGAATCCTCGCGACGCCATACCGAAAAACGAGGTGCCCATTTCAACCACAACGGTATTGAGTTCATCGAGGTTAGAAGCCACGACGTCCCAGAGTTGCTGTTGAGTCAGGGCATCATCGGAAGGTTCGGGGTGTACAAGGTCACTGACGAAGGGGGTGTAGTCCATGGGCTTGGCACCCACCTCTAGGGCAACCTCAGCCAGAATATCTAGCGCATCCGCTAGGGCGAGGGGCGCGAAGGTGTCTCGACCAATAGTTGCTGATTCTGCGCCTAGGTTAATTGCTTTGTGCATATCAACCTTGTGTGAGAAACCTACGGTGTTGGTGTCAGTAAATGCAACAGCCGAAAGAATAATTGCCTCAGCATCTTCAATGACAGTGCGAGTTTCATCGGCAGTCAAAGTACCCAAGTAGATACCAGCGAACTGGGTGTTGTTCTCGTCAATGAGAGCCTTTGCGCCCATCAGGGTGCAGTAGGGAAAGTCGGTGGTTTCAATGAGTTTTTGCAGGTCGTCGGTTGCCTGAAGACGGGCGGTCATGTAATCCACCAGTACGGAGGTCTTTTTACCGCGCAAAAACTCGGTAGCAGCCTCCCTAAAAGAGGTTTTCGCGACTTCAGTTGAGATCTGCAGCTTCACCTCAAGCGGAGCAGCAGGAGGGTTGATTTCTGCACTGGCAACATCGGCGGGCAGCATCAGATAACCGGGTTTGCTGTGTACAACGGCGTCGCGGAGTACGCGGTCGATGTCGAAGGCTGCGGTTGCGGGTTGCAAAATAGCGGTGGCGGCATTGACCTCATCTGCCATACGAATGAAGTGTTTGAAGTCGCCGTCGCCTAGGGTGTGGTGTACACGCAGGTGAGAGTTCTGGGCAGCAGTTGAAGGCGCACCAACAATGTGAATGACGGGCACGTTTTCTGCATACGAGCCAGCGGTGGCGTTAATAGAGGAAAGTTCGCCCACACCATAAGTGGTTACTAGGGCGCCGAGACCGCGCACGCGCGCATAACCATCTGCTGCGTACCCTGCATTGAGCTCGTTCATGTTGCCCACCCACTCTAGTTTTTCGTGGTCGAGTACGTCATCGAGGAAACCGAGGTTGAAGTCGCCAGGCACACCGAAGATATCAGTCACACCAAGTTCAGCGAGTCGGTCTAGCAGATAGTTTGCCACCTTGTAGCTCATCAGGATTCTCCTTAGGTGAGGAAATAAAGAATTAGTCGCTAACCTCAAAGGAGTGTCAGCATAAGTCACATCACATCTTACGGCACGAACACCCCTTGAAGTGAGGCGCATCATATTGAATGTTAAATACTCGTTTCGTAGCCCCTCTAAAATTGCGCGCAGTCCCTCAGCGGTGCACAATGAAAAGTGCTATATATTGCCCTCGGGGCTCTTCATTCGGGTAGCGCACACACTAAACACGCACCCACTCTTTCTTCGCAACGACGCGCTACTTACCTCTTTCTTCTGACTGCAGTACCGGTAAGTGGTGCATTTTGCAGATCTGGAGCACATACATGGACGCTTTTCTAAGCGCTATTGAGCGGTTGAACTCTGTCACCGCTCCAGCTTCTGATGTCATTTTGGACATCAACAACTTCATTTGGGGCAAGGGCTTCTTCTTTATTCTGACGGCCATTGCCCTCATCATTACTTTCTGGACGCGTGGCATCCAGTTCCGCGGTATCACCGAAATGTTCCGCACACTGAAAGACCCGGCAGGTACCGAGTACGACGGCAAAAAGAGCATCTCAGCTTTCCGCGCGTTTACTGTTTCTGCGGCATCCCGTGTGGGTACCGGCAATATTGCCGGTGTTGCACTGGCGATCACTATGGGTGGCCCCGGCGCTGTTTTCTGGATGTGGGTTATCGCGTCCATCGGCGCTGCGAGCGCTTTCGCTGAGTCCTTGCTGGGTCAGCTCTACAAGGAGCGCGGCAAGGATTCCTACATTGGTGGCCCCGCTTACTACATGAAGCGTGGTCTGAAGGCTAAGTGGCTGGGCTTCATCTTTGTTGCTTTCATCGTGGTCACCTATGCGTTTGTTTTTGTTGCTGTGCAGACCAACTCAATTGTTGATGCTGTATCAACCTCTTTTGCCATTGACGTGACCGGCACTAACAATATGGGCTTCCGTATCATGATTGGTCTGGTCATTATGGCTGTTTCAGCTGCGATTATCTTCGGTGGCATCCGCGCGATTTCATCTGTTACTGAGATCCTCGTGCCAGTGATGGCTGTTCTTTACGTTGGCTTGGGCGTTCTGGTTATTGCACTGAACCTGGGTGAGATCCCCGGTATTCTCGCCATGATTTTTGAGGGTGCCTTTGGTCTGCGTGAGTTCGGTGTGGGCGGTCTGATGGGTGCGCTGGTCATTGGTATGCGCCGCGGTCTGTTGTCGAATGAGGCTGGTATGGGTACTGCGCCTAACGCTGGTGCTACCGCTGTGGTTTCGCACCCCGCCAAGCAGGGTTTTGTTCAGGCATTAGGTGTTTACTTTGATACCTTGCTGATCTGCTCCATCACCGCTTTCATTGTTCTGCTTTCAAACCCCTCTTACGGTGAGGACGTTCAGGGTGCTGCTCTGACTCAGACCGCTTTGGCGGGCGAACTGGGCAACTGGGCAATTCACTTCTTGTCAGTAGCAATTACCCTCTTCGCTTTTTCATCGATTATCGGTAACTACTACTATGGCGAGTCGAACATCCGCTTCGTCACCGAGAACAAGGGCCCGATGGCTGTCTTCCGCATCATCGTTCTGCTCTTCGTCTTCTTCGGCGCTATTGCGTCACTGGATCTGCTGTGGAACACTGCTGACCTGCTGAACGCTGGTATGGTCATCACCAACCTCGTTGCAGTTCTGATTCTGATGCCGCAGGTTTCAAAGGTTCTGAAGAACTACGAAGCTCAGCGTGCCGCCGGCAAAGAGCCGGTCTTCCACAAGAATGACCTGCCCGAAGCTGACCTGGCCGCTTGGGACGGCACTGACGAAATCGCGTCCGCCGAGTTCTGGGAGACCCGCGCGATGCCCGTGGTGAAGCTGAAGGAAGCCCGCCGCAAGTAAGGCTCGCCCTTACTCTCTAACTCCTACAAAAGCGTCCTTCTCACGGAACTGGTTTACTGCGCTGTGAAAAGGACGCTTTTGCGTACCCGAAGGTACTTCATACGGCGGGCGCGCATAAACATTCACCGGGGCGTTCTGCACATACTCCAGTGAATGCTTGAATCACTCTCAGCACAAGGACGCGCCGACCCGCCTCATGGGGTACTTGTAATCCACCTGCCGATGACCTCGGCGCGTTATCGTTGTTACTGGGACCACTCTGAGCGATAGTTTTGAAGATAGGAAAACCCTCGTGGCATCACGCTTTAAAAAGACGGCAACCGCTGCCGCCTCTACCCTGACCCTACTTGTTTTGCCTCTTGCTACCCCGGCGCATGCCGAGGGTACCAGTGAGTTGCAGATTCTGAACATTAACGACTTCCACGGTCGTATCAACAACAGTATTGGCATGGGTCTTGCTGCAACTGTTCAGCAGCAACGAGCCGAAAACCCCAACTCCCTGCTGCTCTCAGCGGGCGACAACGTAGGCGCGTCCCTCTTTGTATCAAGCATCAGCGATGACGAGGCAACCCTGGACTACCTCAACGCCCTGGGTTTGCAGGCATCAGCGGTAGGCAACCACGAGTTCGACCGCGGTTTGGCTGATTTGATTAACCGCATTGCCCCCAAATCTAATTTTCCACAGCTGGGCGCAAACGTCGTTGATACTGTCACCAACAAACCTGCCCTTGACCCTTACGTCGTTCTGACCGCTCCCGATGGCACCAAGGTTGCGGTCATCGGCGCGGTAACTGTTGAGACCCCTCAGCTGACCGATCCCTCAGCGCTAGGCTCTGTACGTTTTGAGAACCCCGTGGACGCGGTGAACAAGTACGCAGCGCAACTCTCAGACGGTGATGAGGCAAACGGTGAAGCTGACATCGTAATCGCTGAATACCACGAGGGTGTAGACACCGCTAACCCTAATGCTGATGCGATTGTGTCGCAGACCAGCGCCGATGTTGATGCGATTTTCACCGGTCATACCCACGCCGAGTACGTTCTTGAAGGCAAGATTCCCGGCAGTGCTAAGACCCGCCCTGTAGTGCAGACCGGCAACTACGGCGATAACCTGGGTAAGGTAGTGCTGACCCTCGATGAGAACAAGAACGTTATCAGCCACACCGCTGAACTGGTGGGGCGTGCTAAGGCTCCCAGCGACGAAGTTGTAGCTGCTGACCCCGTGCTCACTCGCGTCCAAGAAATCCTGACGAAGGCTAATGACTACGCTACCGAGGTGGGTCAGCGGAAACTTGCTACCCTCGAAGCTCCTATCACCACCGGTTGGGACGCCGGCAAGGCTGAGAACCGCGGTGGTTTTGACCAGCGTGACCGCGAATCAACCATGGGTCACCTGATTGCAGATATGTACCTGTCAGCGGCTAATTCCACCGGTCGCACCCCCGCCGATATTGGCATCGTAAACCCCGGCGGTCTGCGCGATGAGTTCCCCGGCGGTCTGCGCTCCTCCCTGGAGACTCCGCTGACCGACATCACCTTGGCTCAGGCTGTAGGCGTGACCCCGTTTGCGAATAACCTGTGGACCACCGAACTCACCGGCGCCCAGCTTAAGCAGGTGCTTGAAGAGCAGTGGCAGACCACCGACGCCGAGCGAACCAGCCCCGCATCACGCAGCTACCTGCAGCTGGGTTTCTCCAACAATCTGACCTACACTTTCACCGGCGAGCGCGGTGAGGCTGGCTTAGCAACCGCTGACCGGAATATCGCTGAAATTTTCGTCAACGGTAAGAAGGTCGCTGATGATCAGAAGATTACCGTTGCTATCCCCTCCTTCTTGTTGGGCGGTGGCGATAACTTCCGTACCCTGGCGCAGGGCACTAACTCTCGTGATACCGCGCTAGTTGATTCTGATGCTTTCCAGACCTACTTGAGCGAGCAGAAAAATGTTGCTCCGCGCTTCAACAAGCAGGCTGTTAAGGTTTCAGGTGTTGCTGAGTCTTACGACGTGGCGGGTAACCTGACCTTTACCGCCTCTGAGTTGAATGTTGCTTCTTTCGGTGCTCCCACTGTTGAGAACCTCATGGTTTCGGTCGATGGTGTTGAGCTGGGCGCTGTTGCTGTCACCGACGGTGCAGCAGCTATCAACCTGCCCCTGGCGGGTAAGGTTACTGCCGGTGAGCGCCTTGTCACCCTCAAAGACGCGGCAACCGGCACGACCGCCAACATCAGCGTTCTATTCACTGGCGAGGTCGCACCTCAGCCCAGCGATGACGAATCAAAGAAGCCTGCTGTTCCCGCACCGGTTGATAGCCCTGAGGTAACCAAGCCGGCAGATGAAGCCAAGTCAGATGATAAGAAGTCAGACGAGGCGAAGACTGATGCTTCACCGAGCCCCTCTACAGCTGCTGTGAACACCTCGCAGAACTCAGGTTCGCAGGGTTCAACCGCACAGACCCAGCAGACTCAAAAGCCCCTAGCGAACACTGGTTTCGGTGCTCTGCCGCTAGCAATGGCGGGTGTAGCCCTGGTGGTTGTAGGTGGTGTGCTGATGGCACGTCGTAAGACGCTGTAACCCTCAGGTGAAATGACAGTGACAGGGCGCACGCGCGTCCTGCCATTTTGCACCCTACACCTATGCCTTATGCCACTCTCAGTAGGCTTACTGCTAGGTTAGAAACTAAGTAATGGGGCGGTTGCCCGCCCCACCTGCGCCGGTAGAAGGCGCTAGGTTTTAGAGCAAGGAGCTTTTCTCGTGGGATCATTCAAACACACCACTGTTATTGCCAGACCGGTGCAGGAGGTCATCGACTGGCACCTGCGACCCGGTGCGCTAACGCGCGCCACCCCTCACTGGGCAGGTTCTGTTGAGCTTGATAAGGGCGTCGAAAAGGGTATGCAGGCACGGTTGAAGGTGGCAGTACCCGCCACTAAGGGTCTGATGACCCGCAATTGGACGGCGCTCATCATCGAGGTCACTGACCGTTCCTTTACCGACACCGCACTCGAAGCACCCGTCGCGCAATGGCAGCACACGCACGACTTCTTAGAAACCGCTAACCAGACGGTGGTGCGCGATAGCATCGAGTTCACGCTGACACCGAAGGACGCGGTGAAAGAACGCGCCGTAGCTAAGAACTCCGGTGCTTTGGAGTTTGCGGGCAACGCACTCACCGGCATTGAGGCTATCTCAGATAAGGTAGCCGAGCGTTTCTTTGAGAAGGTTTTTCAGGCTCGTGGTGCGCGCATTGAAGCTGATCTAGAGTTTCAGGAACGCTACGCCGATGTAGCCCCACAAACCATTGTGATTGCGGGAGTCTCAGGCATGGTCGGGCGTCAGGTTTCGGCACTGTTGACCACCGGCGGTCACACGGTACGCACCCTGGTGCGTCGCGCCCCTCAAGCTGAGGGTGAGTACCGCTGGGATCCGGACGCTGGTGAAATCGATGAAAGCGTTTTTGAGGGTGCGGACGCGGTAATTCACCTGGGCGGTGCCTCTATTAATACGCGTTTCACTGAGAAGAACAAGAAGAAAATCCTCGAATCCCGGGTGAAATCCACCGCTTTACTGGCGCGCACCCTGGCGCGTTTGGCGGGCGAGAATAAGGGCCCAGCAACCCTGGTGGTTGCTTCAGCAATCGGTATTTACGGTGCCGACAGGGCAGGTGAGATTCTGAGTGAAGATTCTACTGCCGGTCGAGATTTCTTAGCTGAGGTATGCGCCCGCTGGGAGCAAGCAGCTGACCCGGCACGCGAGGCAGGTCTGCGCGTCGTCCACGTTCGTACCGGCATTGTACTCACCCCCTTAGGCGGTGCCCTACGCCTGCAACTGCCCCTGTTTTTGACCGGCACCGGCGGCACGGTAGGCAAGGGAGAAAACATCCAGTCGTGGATTTCCCTCGACGATATCGCCGGCATTTACGTACACTCTGTACTGCGTGAGAACGTTGAGGGCGCTATCAACGCGGTAGCGCCCGAACCCGTGGCTAATAAGAAGCTGGCGACAATCGTAGGTAAGGTGCTCAAGCGTCCTGCCGTGATGCGCGCACCGCGCCTAACCTCAGATGCACTGCTGGGCAAAGAAGGCACCGACCAGCTGGTACTTGCCGATCAGAATGTCTCCAATGACAAGCTCACTGGCACCGGTTACGTCTACTTTCACGACACCCTACGCCGGGCTCTTGAAAGCGAACTGGGCTAGCCCCACCCCCTCCCGCCGAGTTCCTGTTTTAAATCAGGATTTCGACAACACATCTCGGCGGGAGGTTTTGTATATATCTAGCGCTTCTTGACGTGATGCTTTGAGATCCACCAGCGGTACTGGGTAGTCAGGGGCAGAAAATCCGAAGCCCTCGGGGTGTTCGGTGTGCAGCGTCCGCGCGTCAGCACCCACCAGTTCAGGTACCCATCGCTTGATATAAAGGGCGGACGCGTCAAACTTTTTGCCCTGTAAGAGCGGGTTGAAAATGCGGAAGTAGGGGGCGGCGTCCGCACCGCACCCGGCAACCCACTGCCAGTTGCAAGGGTTAGAGGCGGTATCGGCATCGACCAAGGTATCCCAGAACCAGCGTTCGCCCTCGCGCCAGTTAATGAGCAGGTTCTTAGTGAGATATGAGGCGACGACCATGCGCACGCGGTTGTGCATGTGCCCGGTTTCCCAGAGCTCGCGCATGCCTGCATCAACGAGAGGGACGCCGGTGAGCCCTTTCTGCCAGGCGGTGAGTTCTTGCGGCGCTTGGTTACCGGTGAGCCAAGGGAAGCTCTGCCATTCGCTGCGGAACTCGGTGTTGTGCAGGTTGGGATTGTGAAAGGTGAGGTGCCAGCAGAATTCCCGCCAACCGATCTCGCTAGCAAAACTGGCGGTGTTTGCCGTAGGTTCTTGGGCGGTGTGCAGGGCGTGCAGTACGTAGCGGGGGCTGATTTCGCCAAAGCGCAGGTGGGGCGAGAGGTTGCTGGTGGCTTTCTGACTGGGGCGGTCGCGACCTTCATCGTATCTATGCACGGTGGATTCAACGAAGGTGCGGCAAGTCTTGAGGGCGCTGGTTTCGCCGGGTGTCCAGCGTTCTTTCAGCCTGACAGCCCAGTCGGGGCGGGTGGGTAGCAGTGTCAGACCATCGATGGTGGTAAGCCCCGGTAGGTTCGAGGCTACGCTTTCAGGCAGGACGCTTGCCGCGAGATGTTCTTCACCCAGTGACTGCGGTGCCGGTAGCGGCGCGGGGAAGTCTTGCGCTGAAAGCGCCTTCCAGAAGGGCGTAAAGACTTTGTAGAAATCGCCGGATGCCGGTTTCACAACCCAGGGTTCGTGCAGTAAGAACCCGGTGTAGCTGTGCGCTTCGATGGTGTGGGCGTGTGCCCAGTCTTTGAGGGCGGTATCGACGGTGCGCTCGGGCAGGGCGTAGCGGCGGCTGTAGTGCAGGTGGGTTGCCCCGATATGGCTTGCGAGGGCGGGCACAGTGTCTAAAGTTTTCCCGCGCAGGATCACCAGGTTGATGCCCAGTTCTTTGAGCGCCTGTGAGTGACTGGTTAGGGAGTGGTGCAGCCACCATTTTACGGCACGGCCCAGGGGTCTTACTTCCTCGGATTCTTCATCGAGCACGTAGGCAGCGTACACGCGTCCGCCTGTTTGACGTGCCGCAGCCACCGCGGCGTGCAGGGCTTCGTGGTCATACACGCGCAGGTCATCTCTGAAAAGAACAAGGTGGGTAGTCATGGTTCAAGTGTAGTAGGCGGCTCGGGCGGCGGATGTGAAACGCTTGCGGATTGAAATGCATCATTATGACGGACGTGCATTCGCACCTTTAACACAACGGATGACTGCACCATCTGGGCGAATGAGTACACGATTTAGTGCATATGCTGCAAAAAGTGTTGCAAGAGCACGAAAAAACCGCTCTGCCTAGAATGTTTATCCTAGTCAGAGCGGGTTTTTACTCGGTGCGCAAGGGGGGACTTGAACCCCCACGATCTTGCGATCACTGGCACCTGAAGCCAGCGCGTCTGCCAATTCCGCCACTTGCGCAAGTGGCTGAGTGTTGATTTCTCAACAAGCAACGAAGACTACTATACACATTTTCGTACCAACCCCACAAATTAAACTTTATGGAATGCACCACAGAAACCGGTTCGATGGGGACAATTTGGCTATATCACCTAAAATAGAAGTACACGCAGTGTGAGCGTAGCACCACTGTCGGCTTTCATGTGAGCCTTTTTAACCTGGTTTATAGAGGAACAACTCAGGTTTTCCTCATCTTGGGTTCATGTAAAGCCGGTAGTCTGGTTCACTCGCGCAAAAGATGTGCCGGTCAGCGAAGGAGGCGTCATGGGTTTCATCAATAAAATCGAACAGGGTTTAGAGAAAGCTGTGCGCTCCACTTTCAGCAAAGGCGGTCAGTTTGAGCCTGTAGATATCGCCAACCGCGTCCGCACAGAGATGGATAACCGCGCTTACGCTATTCCCTCAGGACGCACGATTGCACCCAATGTTTTTACCATTGAGTTCGCTGCCGACGATTTTCACCGTGTGCAGGATTGGGGTGCTCCACTTGCTGAAGAGCTGTGCGATGTAGCAATCCGCCATGCGCGTGCCCAAGCGTATTCTTTGCGTGGCTCAGTGCGCGTGACCTTCGTTGTCGGTGATGATTTAGAGCCTGGCGACTTTGTAGTGAACTCATCGCAAGAGAAAATCGCTGCCCCCCATCAAGAAACGAGTGCAGCTGCCACCGGCGCCTTTCACCGGCAGGCACGCACACCGAGCGCACCTTCGCAGAATGCTCGCGGTGAAGCTTCGTTGCCTAGCCGCATTATCAAGCCAGCGGCACCCCATACGTCGCCAGCATACGGCGGACGCTCTGAACCCCACCGCGCAGACCCTAGTTTCACTCCGCCCAAGCCAGCTGTTCAGGTAGTTCTTGATATCAACGGCGAGCTGTACTCCATTAATTCTTTCCCCGTTGTTTTGGGTCGCGGACGCACCGCTGATATCACCGTTGAAGATGCCGGTGTTTCGCGTCGCCACCTAGAAATTGATGAGCGCGACGGCACCTATATTGCCAGCGACTTAGGGTCTACCAACGGTAGCCAGCTTGACGGTGCGCCACTTATAGGTCGCCGCGAGATCAGCAACGGCTCTGTCATTTCGATGGGGCGTGCCCGCATTATTTTTCGTCTGATGGTTCCGAGGAGCTAACACTATGGCATCTGAAATTACCGTCACTTTGTTGCGCTTCGCATTTTTAGCTTTGCTGTGGCTTTTTGTCTTTATGGTGCTCGCGGCTGCCCGCCGCGATCTCGGTATTGGTCGCAACTTGCGTGCCGCACGGACGCCCGAGGTAGCTCCCAGCGCCAGCGTAGCACCTGCGTCCGACCCTACGCCGGTTGCACCGCCACCTGCCCGCGCTACCCAGCTCACTATCATTGATGGTGCCCAGGCTGGCGCCGTGATGCGATTGGGGGACTCACCCATTACTATTGGTCGCGCCGACGATATTGAAGTGGCACTGCAAGATGATTACGCGTCGGGTCATCACGCGCGTCTTTTCCCGCAGGGTTCGCGCTGGTTCCTTGAAGATTTGGGGTCAACCAATGGCACTTTTGTGGGCGACACCCGCCTGACGCGAGCAACCGCCATTGATATTGGCACCGACTTCCGCGTTGGTCACACGACGATGCGGTTGAAGGCATAAGACTCTATGAATATTGCCTTTCGATTCGCGGCACGCTCAGATGTGGGTATGGTGCGCTCCAAAAACGATGACTCTGCGTACGCTGGTCACTACCTAGCTATCGTTGCTGATGGCATGGGTGGTCACGTGGGCGGTGACGTTGCGTCAGCCACCACTGTTCTTGATCTTACCCCGCTTGATCGCACCGGTTATTCGGGGTCTGCCGGCATCTATCTGGCTGATGAGATTCAAACAGCCAATATGATTATGAATGAGCTGGTAAGCCTCAACCCTGCCCTCGGTGGTATGGGTACCACCTGCACGGCTCTACTGATTGATGGCGGACGCATTGAGTTAGCTCATATTGGTGATTCTCGCGCGTACCGTCTGCGCGATGGCAACTTTGAGCAGATTACTACCGATCACACTTTTGTGCAGCGCCTACTCAGCGAGGGGCGCATCACCCGCGAAGAAGCAGAAAATCACCCCCACAAAAACGTGATTATGCGCGTTTTGGGTGACGTGGATGCTTCCCCCGAGCTTGAACTTCAAACCTTGGACGCGCAGGTTGGCGAAAAGTGGCTTCTTAGCTCAGACGGTCTTGATAACTGCGTCAGCTTAGAAGAAATTGAGGCGGTACTGCGTTCTACCAGTGACCTCAAGCAGATTGTCGACACTCTCACTGACCTCACCCTTCAGCGCGGAGCGCCCGATAATGTCACTCTGGTGGCGTTGCAGGTGATTGCTGAGGACACGCTGTCGCAGGCAATTACTGCCCCACAGCCTATTATTCCTGTTCGGAAATATGACGATTCGGGAACACATGTGGGTGTTCACCCTGTTCCTGCTGAAGATATCATCGATGTCGATGCCGCAGAACAGGCGTCCGAATACCACCACAAAATTCCCTGGCGACGACGCCTGCCCAGTGATGCCAAACTACGCAACGCCCTGCGCCACGGAAAATGGCGTGGCGAGTCTTTCTCTGACGGCGTGCTGAACGTGATGACCCAAACCGCGGGCGTTGATGAACGCCCGGTCAACGCAGAGGAATCATCGGCGTCCGTCCTGCGCACCGAGCTGAAAGAACGCCCGCACCAGCTGGTGGGGTCTGCGGCTAACGCCACCCAGACCGGGAAGATTCCCGCGGTTGCTGAACGTACTGTGCAGCAGCGCGCCACTCTGGCGCAGACTGCGACTCTCCAGTCGCAGGAAAAGACCGCTGAGCTACCCGAGGATTTTCGCGCCCTGCTTGAGGGTGAAGACAATGAAGACCCTCGCCCTCGCTGGGCGGTGCGAATTTTCGCCGCCATATTGACCTTGGCGGTGCTGGCAGCAACCGTTTGGAGCGGTCTGAGCTGGATCTCAAACCGCTATTATGTAGGCGTCAACAACAATAAGGTTGCTATTTACAGCGGCGTCCCCCAGTCGGTGGGTCCCATTCATCTGTACGAGCTGCTCGATGAAACTTCTATTGAGGTAGATACTCTGCCGGAGTACTCGCAGTCGCTACTGCACAACACCATTACGGCTACTGACCGTCAGGACGCCGAGCGTATTGTTGATAACCTCAATCAGCAGGTCATCCGTCGCGCGCCTACCCCTGGCACCGTTACCACCGTGATGCCTGAACCCAGCGCGTCCGCACCAAGCGAACCTAAGGCACCTGAAACTCAGACTACCGATGCAGGGGTTCGGTCCGAGACAACGCAGGGAGGTCAGTAATGTCTACACAAGCAGTACCGCGTAGTCGCGCTATCACCGGGTTTGTGCTGAGCGCTTTTGCTGTTGCTTTGTGCCCGCTGGCGATGTGGCTTATTGATGCTGAGCTGATTGCTGCCGGTGATACCCGCTGGCGCACGGCTACCATCACCCTGGCGGTGGGCACCCTCGTTATCTATCTTGTTTCTTTCTTCCGCGCGCGTTACGCTGATCCGCTCATTTTGCCCCTCGTGGTGGCATTGAACAGCGTTGGATTGGCAATGATTTATCGCATTGATTTGACTACCAGTGCGGACGCGGGTGAGTCGCAGGTGATGTGGACGGGTGTGGCGATGGGCGCTGCAATGCTTGTGCTAGTGGCTTTGAAAAACCACAGGGTTCTGCGTAAGGTCACGTATATTTCTTTAGCAGTATCTATTGTGCTGCTCTTGCTTCCGCTTATTCCCCGCCTTGGTCTTGAAATTAATGGTGCGCGCATCTGGGTGAGCGTGGCGGGTAGAACCTTCCAGCCCGGTGAGATTGCCAAGATCACCCTGGCTATATTCTTTGCTGGCTATCTTTCGACGCACCGTGATTTGATTCTGCTTGCTGGTAAGCGAGTTGGTCCCGTCCGTCTGCCCCGTTTCAAAGATTTGGCACCTATGTTCATCGCGTGGCTGGTGAGCATCGGTGTTCTGGTGTTCCAGCGCGATCTTGGCTCGGCAATTCTCTTCTTCGGCTTGTTCATGGCGATGCTGTTCCTGGCAACCGGGCAGATTACCTGGATTGCTCTGGGTTTGTTGTTCGTTGCTGCCGGCGGTTTTCTCGCCTACAACTTCATCTCCCATGTGCATTACCGCATCTCGTCGTGGATTCACGCTTTTGACCCCGAGGTCTATAACCAGCCGGTGGGTGGCTCTGGGCAGATTGTGCAGGGTGTTTTTGGTCTTGCCTCTGGCGGTCTATTCGGACGCGGCTGGGGCAGCGGACGTCCTGACCTGGTTGCCTACTCCAATTCAGACATGATTGTTACCGCCCTCGGTGAAGAACTGGGTCTTCTGGGTCTGGGCGCGATTTTGATGGTCTTCCTCCTGCTGGTATCAAGGGGTTTCCGCGCGGCACTCGGTGTACGCGATGCTTTCGGCAAGCTTCTGGCGGCTGGGCTTTCAGCTGTTATTGTTCTTCAGCTCTTCGTCGTTATCGGCGGGGTTACCCGTCTTATTCCGCTGACCGGTTTGACGACCCCTTTCATGTCGGCAGGCGGTTCTTCTCTTCTTGCCAACTGGGTGATTGCGGCTTTATTGATTGCTATTTCGCACTCGGCGAGGGCACCGCAGGTGGTTGATGCTTTCTCAGATCAGGACGCTGTGGCGGGCTCCATTGCCGCCTCCGAAGGTCATGAGGGAGCAACTTCTGTGATTTCTAGAATTTCAGACGAACAGGCAAACGCTGCAGGAGGTGGCAGATAAATGAATAAGGCTATTCGCAGACTCTGGATTGTGTCTGCCTGCGTCTTTGCCCTCCTGCTGGGAGCGCTTACTTACATTCAGTTTTTTGAGTCAAAGAACCTCATGGCGAATCAGTGGAACAGTCGCCAGCTCTATGATTCCTACGGGGCACAGCGCGGTTCTATTGTGGTCGGCGGCGTTGAGATCGCTTCTTCGGTGCCTTCTGATGATGGTTATAACTACCAGCGAGTGTATGCCCAGCCAGAAATGTATGCGAGTCTTACCGGCTACTTCTCTTCTGTGTACGGCACCACCGGCATTGAGTCTGCCATGGATAAAGAGCTTTCAGGCACCGCTGATGAGCAGTTCTATGATCGCATTTCGCAGATGTTCTCGGGTAGCAGTGCCCAGGGGGCAACTGTTGAGCTAACCATCGACCCTGTCTTGCAAAAAACTGCATGGAACCTTTTGCGGGGTCACAAGGGAGCCATCGTGGCGCTCAACCCCAAGACCGGTGAAATCTTGGCAATGGCGTCCTCACCTTCTTACGACCCCAACGACCTGTCTTCGCATAACAGCGCTGAAGTCATTGAAAACTATGCGGCACTGAATCAAGACCCCAGTAACCCCCTGCATAACCGCGCTATTGCCGGTAACACCTATGCACCGGGTTCCACCTTCAAAATTATTGACGCTGTGGCAGCCCTGGAATCGGGCAAGTACACGGCAGAGTCTGTGATTGATAACCCCCAGAACCTGCCCCTGCCCAACACAAATATCAGCCTGCCCAACTACGTCAACGGTCAGTGTTCAACACGCGCCCAAGCCACTATCGAGTGGGCTTTGGCGCAATCGTGTAACACCCCCTTCGCTCAGATTGCAATGGCTCTAGGGCAGGATAAGATAGCTCAGACGGCGCAGAATTTTGGGTACGGTCAAAAACTCAGCATTCCCCTTTCGGTTTCGCAGTCTGTCTTTCCCCAAAATATGTCTGATGACCAGTTGGCTTTGGCATCAATTGGTCAGTACGACGTAAAAACTACTCCTCTGCAGGTCGCTATGATGTCAGCTGCTATTGCTAATGAAGGCAAGCAGATGAAGCCCAACATGATAGCGTCTGTGAAATCTCATAATCTAAACTCACTGTATGAATTTTCCAGTGAGCAATTAAGAACTTCTACTAGCCCAGAAATTGCTGCGCAGGTTAAGGATTGGATGGTGAACGACGTGGAAAACGGCATTGCCTCGGGTGCCGCCGTCAATGGCGTTGAGGTAGCTGGTAAGACCGGTACCGCCGAGATTGGTGATACCGGTTCTAACAACGCGTGGTTCACGGGTTTTGCTCCGGCGGATGACCCTCAGATCGCTGTTGCAGTAGTTTATGAAGATGTAGATGCAGTTACTGGTGCTTCGCTCACCTCTCCGGCGGGCAAAGCTCTTTTTGAGGCGGTGTTGAACTAGTGAGACCCTCTGTTGATACGACGCTCGGTGGTCGTTACGACCTGACTGAGCGCATTGCCATTGGCGGAATGGGTGAGGTCTGGAAGGCTCGCGATAAGGTTCTTGGTCGCATTGTGGCGGTTAAGATTCTGAAAGAGGAATATACGGGTGATCCGGGTTTCCTCGAGCGTTTCCGCGCCGAAGCGCGTCACACTGCCCTGCTAAACCACCCCGGTGTAGCGAACGTCTTTGACTACGGTGAAGAGGACGGCTCTGCTTATCTGGTGATGGAGCTGGTGCCGGGTGAGCCGCTATCTAACATCATTGAGAAAGAGAAGCGTCTTGCTTCAGACCGCATTCTCAATATCATTGCCCAGACTGCTCGCGCTCTGGCGGCTGCTCACGCGCAGGGTCTGGTTCACCGAGATGTGAAACCAGGCAACCTCATTATCACTCCGGACGAGCGCGTTAAAGTTACTGATTTCGGTATCGCTCGTTTGGCTGATCAGGTTCCTTTAACTGCGACAGGTCAGGTGATGGGTACTGCCCAGTACCTCGCGCCCGAACAGGCGACGGGACAGCAGGCAACCGGTCACTCCGATATGTACTCTTTGGGCATTATTGGCTACGAGTGTTTGGCGGGTAAGCGTCCTTTCACCGGTGAGTCACAGATTGCTATTGCGCTGGCTCAGGTAAACGACCCGCCACCCCCGCTACCGCAGGATGTTCCGGCGCCCGCTGCTGCGCTCATTATGTGCCTGCTGTCCAAGGATCCCCAGCAGCGTCCTGAGACTGCTACTGCTTTGGCTTCTGCGGTGGATGCGATTCGCCGCCGCGATGTACCGGCAGCCATTAAAGCTGTGCCTTCCTTGGTAGCTTTCTTGCCGCAGGGTGCTGAGACAAGCGCTACCGAGGTAATGCCACCGGCAACTAAGGTTGCGCCTACTGCGCGTTTTGGTTCCGGTGCTCGTTTTGCACCGAAGCCGACCACTGCGGCACTGCCCGAGGTGGGCGTATCCGGTTCAGCTGCTGCGCCTGCGGCATCTGCACCTCGACCCGCGCCGGTCAAAAAGTCTTCACTCTGGGGTTGGGTATCGCTGTTCTTGGCGGTCATTTTGTTGGGTCTATTGGGTGGGTTCTTCTTGCTCAATAACAAGGATGATGATTCATCACCCGCGCAGAGTTCAAGCACAGCCCCGACCCCGTCGGGCACCGTCTCAACGGTAAGCTCAGCACCTGCAACTGAAGAACCAGCTCCCAACCAAAACGAGGCGCAGCGAGTTTCAATCCGCAGTAGTGACTACACCGGCAGGGCACTTGATGATGTCATCAATGACCTCACGGCGCTAGGTTTTTCAACCAAAACCGAGGGAATCGTTTCAGATGAGGAGAATGACACCGTCCTCTCTATCACCCCGACGGGTTCACTCAAGTCGGGCTCAACGATTACCGTCACCTACTCCACCGACCCTGAAAGCGTCGTGCTGCCCAACGACCTTGAGGGACGTAACGCTGATGAGGTCATTAGCGAAATTACAGACATGGGCATTAACGTCCAGTTGCATATGCGGCAGACAAACAGTGCAGACCCTAACACTGTGCTTCGCACCTCGCCTTCTTCAGGCTCACGCGTTGAAATTGGTAGTAGTGTAGATGTTTACGTGGCGCAGACACCTGCAACTGCTTCGGCATCTGCGACTCCCAGTGCGCCTGCAGCTCCTGCTGGAACCAAAAACTCCGGTGCAGCAGCAGACCCTAGTGCTTCAGCGAACGCCCCTGGGAGCGTTGCGACTGAGCCTTCTTCAGCCCCTTCAGAGAACAACGGATAAAGCATGGAACTGAATATTCCCGACACTGTTGACCAGCGTTATAGCGTTGGTGAGGTTATTGGTAGCGGCGCTATGGCTACTGTGTATGCGGCTACCGATAATCGGTTGGGCCGCCAGGTGGCGTTGAAGGTTTTACGCCCAGAGATTGCCCGTGATGAGGCTGCGCGTGTGCGTTTTGCCCGTGAGGGTGAATCAGTTGCCTCACTGAATCATGCTGGCATCGTGGCTGTCTACGATACTGGTTCTGTTTCTGTTGAAGATTCAGGTGAGCAGGTTGAGGTTCCTTACCTGGTCATGGAGCTGGTACACGGTAAGTCTTTGCGCGATGTTTTACGCGGTGGAGGGGTCTCTGTTGCGGATGCCGCTGTTTACGGTGTGCAGTTGATGGATGCCCTAGATTGTTCCCACAGTGCCGGGGTGATTCACCGCGATGTGAAGCCCGGTAATTTGATGGTGCTTGAGGCAAGCGATGATGATCGCAAGCAGGGCATTCCCGGTCGTATTAAGGTTATGGACTTCGGTATCGCTCGCGCGGCGATGGAGGGTGAGCCACTGACTCAGGCAAATATGGTGCTGGGCACCCCTCGCTATATCTCACCGGAGCACGCTAGTGGCGCTGCTGTTGACGAGCGAAGCGATGTTTATTCTGCTGCCGTGGTGCTGTACGAGATGGTTGCTGGGCGCGCACCGTTTACCGGTGATGTTGCCAGTGATTTGTTGTCTAAGCATTTAAGCGAGGATCCGAAGGCTCCGAGTTTCTACGCTAAGCGTGAGGTTCCCGTTGAGCTAGATCGCGTCATTTTGAAGGCTTTGAGTAAGGATCCCGCGAGCCGTTATCAGAGCGCTGCGGAGTTCCGCAATGCTTTGGTGCATGCTACGCATTCTTTGTTGCCCACGTCTATTCTTGAAAATCTTGATAACGCTCCGGCAACAACCGCTTTTACCCCTGTTGAGACTCCTATACCTACCAGCAAGCCGGGTGTCGGCGCTGCTATGGGTGCCGGGGCGGTAGCTGCTTCCAGCGCTGCAACCCCTGCTAGCGCGTCCTCAGCTACTCCTCCCACCGGCGAGGTAGCAGGTTTAGGCAGTATCTTCACGGACGCGCAGGATGAGTACTCCCGCGAAGAAGTATTGGAGTACGGACGCGATGAGGAGCTGCTGCGCAAGAGCCGCCGCAGGCGCGCGTGGGGCAGGTTCCTCTCTGGTCTGATTATTTTCTTGCTGGCCGCTTCGTGTATTGGCATTGTGTTGTACTATAACAACAAGCTGAACGAGGTTCCCACCGTTGCTGTTCCTTCGGTGACCGGGCAGATGCAGGCGGAGGCTGAGAATACTCTGCGTAATGCTGGTTTGCAGGTGGAGCACATCGAGGATTTCTCGGATAACGTTCCCAGAGGTCAGGCAATCGGCACTGTCCCCGTGGTGGGTACCGCTGTTGATGAAAACTCTATGGTGACTTTGAAAGTTTCAAAGGGTAACGAGCAGATTAAGGTTCCCGGTGATTTGGCGGGTCAGTCTGAGGCTTATGTTCGTGAGGCTTTGACTAAGGCTAACCTTGTTCCCGGTAGGGTTTCGACGGTAAATGACCCCACTATTCCTGCTGGTTTGGTGGTGGCTGTTGAGCCGGGTGAGGGTGAGTCTGTGAAGGCTGAGTCCACCGTGAACATTGTGCTGTCAACCGGTAAGGTTGAGGTTCCTGATTTGGTGGGTCTGACTCGCGATCAGGCGATTGCTGCCTTGACTGGTCCTGATACTCTACTGAGCACCAATATTGAGAATGTGCAGACAACCTCGGCACCGGCTGGTACCGTGATGTCGCAGAGCGCGGCACCGGGTACGTCCATTGAGCAGGGTTCCACGGTGACTATTCGTATTGCGAATGCTCCTACTCCTACCGCAGCTGCGGCACCGGCTACGCCCAGCGCACCGGCGGCTTCTAATGCTCCGAGTGCAGCACCTAGCGCACCGGCTAATCCTAATGCACCGGCAGGCAATGCGCCTCCGGCTCCGAGCGCGACTGCTTCAGCTGCTAATCGTGCGCCTGCTGCGCCCAGCACGGCGGCAACCGGTGGCGCTAACCGCTAGGTTGGTTCTCTAAGAGTGAGTAAAAGCCCTGCACTGTTTACAGTGCAGGGCTTTTTAGTATCTGGCTTTGCTGTGGGAGCGTGTTTATTCGCTGACTAGGGGTGAGAGTGCGGACGCGCGTTCGGCGACCCCGGCAATGCCACCTACTTCTTCGAGCCAGTTACCGAGCATGAGGTAGCCGCCTTCTGTGAGTACTGATTCGGGGTGGAACTGTACTCCGTGCAGGGGCGCTTCGGTGTGGGCTAGACCCATGATGATTCCGTTGTCGGTGCGAGAGGTGACGCGCAGTTCTGCTGGCACCGTTTCGGGTTCGACGGCAAGGGAGTGGTAGCGGGTAGCGGTGAAGGGTGAGGGTAGGTTTTTGAAGACTGAGTCGCCTTCGTGTACCAGCGATGAGGTTTTGCCGTGCATGAGTTCGGGCGCGTGTGAGACGGTAGCGCCGAAGGCTTCAGCTATTGCCTGGTGACCCAGGCAGACCCCGAGAAGGGGTTTGCGCGCGTCCTTAGCCCAGCGAATCACGTCGATGATGACGCCAGCATCGGCGGGGGCACCGGGGCCGGGTGATACGAGTACGCCGTCGTGGTTCTCGGCAAGAGCAATAGCCTCTTCAACGCTGATTTCGTCGTTGCGTACAACCGTTGTTTCGGCGCCCAGTTGCTGGATGTAGCCCACTAGGGTGAACACAAAGCTGTCGTAGTTATCGATGACAAGAATTTTGGTCATAAGGTCATACCCTGCTATTCGATGGTTGAGGTTTCAGTAAAGGGGCTGTACTCAGCGAGCACAGGAAAGACGTATTCCATGAGTATGAAAACTGCGGTGAGAATCAGAAGTAGCGCCAGAATGATGCGTACTGTCAGAGGTCCGGGAAGGTGGCGAAAAATCCATCCGTACATGCTTTAGCTTCCTTCCACAGTTGATGCGATGTCTTGGGGTGCGCCAGCGGCAAGAGGCTGCCAGCCGTCAAAGCTGGCATGAACAATATAACGTTCGGTGTCTCCGTAGCGCGGGTGGCAGGTGGTGAGGGTCAGGGTGCGCTCGGTGGCTTCAGCGCCGGGTTCGTTGGGTACGGGTGCGATAACCTCTACCTGATGGGGTAGCACAATGTGAGACTGGTAGACGGTGTAGGTGTAGTAGCCGTCGATAGTCTGAACGTAGATTTTGTCGCCGTTTTGCAGCTTGTCGATGCGGTCAAGCACCGCTCCGTTAGTTTGGCGGTGACCTGCGAGCGCGAAGTTCCCGACTTCGCCCGGCTGTGCTGTGCCTTCGTAGTGACCGAGTCCTAGGGTGTCGAGGACGTCGTTACCGGTGCCTTCGGCGATGGGGCGCTGGTAGCTTTCACCCAGTCGCGGTATGTAGATGACTCCGTAGGCTTGACCGTAAGCATCCGCACCTGTTGCCACCGGGGGGTTGGTGGGGTCAAAGTTTACGGTATCGGTACTGGCGGGGTCTGCACTGTTCGCGTTGTCGGTGGAGGTACCGCCGTCCTCGACCTGCCCCGATGCGTCGGAGAGTGCGGACGCTGCCGCCTGCTTAAATTCCTGGGTGAGGGAGGAGACCGCGTCCTGCTGGGCACTGTTGGCGGCGATATTCGTCCACCACAACTGCCAGGCAACAAAGAGAAGCAGTATGAAACCGAGGGTGAGCAGCAGCTCTCCAATGATCTGCACAGACCATTGCCCTGCGGTGCGAGCAGGGGCAGCCCGGTGAAAGCCGGAGCGCCCTGTTGCTGCTGTATTCATTGCTCCCTTTCGGTTGCGCATTGGTAGCTTCTAGTAACAACGATATAATTGTGTACTGAATTAGTTTTATTTCATTGTAAACCGTACAGTTGTGCGGCACTGGAGGTACCGTGGCATCAGGTAGCAAGAAGGCAGCAGAGAGCGGCATGGACGAAGAGGTTCAGTTGCGCCGTGTGGCACGCGAGATGAGCCAGGATCAGTTCGCCTCACCCACTCCCCTGTGGTACCGCGTCATCATGTTTGGCTTGATGATTATCGGCGTTTTGTGGATTATGACCTATTACATTAGTCAGACTCTTTACCCCATTGCATCTATTGGTGCGTGGAACCTTGTGGTGGGTGTGGGTTTGATGATGATTGGTCTGATTATGACAACTAGGTGGCGTTAGTTAGGTGAGCGGCAAAGGTTTCGCGGGTTCTGATATTCACCCCGAGCTGCCCGAGCAGCCTTCTGATGGTTTTAAGCCGGATGTAACGAACCCGGCGAATTTGGCGCCGGTTGATCCTACGGAGAAACGCGAAGAGCGCGAAGATATTAAAGCGGCGATTCTTGAGACTAAGTTGCGCCGTTGGGCGTTGCTGGCTTTTATTGTGATGCCCGCCCTTTATGTCATTTGGCAGCAGTTTTTCGCTTAGGCTGTAGCTAGCCCCGTCCTTATACGGTGTATAAAAACTGCCCGCTACCAGAAGGTGGCGGGCAGTTTCACTCGCACATCCACTCACAGAAGTCTCTCTCTGCTGGTGAATCCATCCCCTCGCGTGAGGGGAAACTTTTTTATGCCTCGGGTGCGGTGAATTCGAGGTCGAGTTCGATGAGAACCTTGTCTGAGACCATGACGCCACCGGTTTCAACGGCTGCGTTCCAGGTGATACCGAAGTCTTTGCGGGAGATGGTGGTTGATACGGACGCGCCGGTGCGGGTGGTGCCGAAGGCGTCTACCGCTACGCCGCCGAACTCGCCGGTCAGGGTGACGGGGCGGGTCTCACCGCGAATGGTCAGGTTGCCTTCAACGGTGATGTCTTCACCGTTGATCTCAACGGAGCGTGAGGTGAAGGTCATGGTGGGGTAGTTTTCAGCATCGAAGAAGTCTGCTGATTTGAGGTGACCGTCGCGGGCTTCGTTCTCGGTGTTGATGGAAGCGATCTGGAGGGTCGCTTCAACGGTTGAGTCTGAGATGTTCTCAGCTACGTTGAACTGCGCGTCGATCTGGTCGAAGCTGCCGCGTACCTTTGAGATGCCTGCGTGACGTACAACGAAGCCTACGTGTGAGTGTGCTGCGTCGATTGCCCAGGTGCCTGCGGTGAGTTCTGCCATGATGCCCCCCTTGGTTGAAGCTGTTTTACCTACAAGAATTACTTTACGAGTAAAGTTTATACGAGGCAAACTTTCCTTGTAAAGTTTCTTCATTAAGGGGCACCAAGAGGTCAGATGTGCGTCATTTTCAGGCTAAAAATGACGCGCACCTGACCTATCGCGGTGTATTGCGAGAACCTAGCGCTTCAACGACGCACCGTTGGACGCGATGACCTGCTTGTACCAGTCAAAGGACTTTTTCTTGTAGCGCTGCAAGCTACCCGAACCGTCGTCATGACGATCCACATAGATAAAGCCGTAGCGCTTAGACATCTGTGCGGTAGATGCCGAGACCAGGTCAATGCAACCCCAGCTCGTGTAACCCAGCAGCTGCACGCCGTCCTCAATAGCCTCAGCCACCTGCACCAGATGGTCATTCAGGTAGTCAATACGGTAATCGTCCTCAACCGTGCCGTTCACCAGCTCGTCTTTAGCGCCCAAACCGTTCTCTACGATAAAGAGCGGCACCTGCCAGCGATCCCAATACTCATTGAGAATGTAGCGCAGACCCACCGGGTCGATCTGCCAGCCCCATTCTGAGGCTTCCAAGGTGGGGTTCGGGATTCCGCCAATGATGTTGCCCTTACCGCTTTCCTTCTCGGTGGCAGACTCACACACCGACATGTAGTAAGAGAACGAGACAAAATCAACGGTGTGCTTCAGATCTTCACGGTCAGCATCGGTTATTTCAAGCTCGACACCCAGCTCGCGCAGCTTACGCCTGAAATAGCCGGGGTACTCACCGCGCACATGCACATCGCCAAAGGTGAAATCGTCGTGGGAGGCAATCAGCGCCGCCATAGCGTCATCAGGGTGAGGGGTCAGCGGGTAACGCGGAACCGCCAAAATCATGCAACCCACCTTGCTCTCGGGGTCAATTTCGTGGGCAATCCTGGTCGCCCGACCCGACGCCACCAGCTCATGGTGAATTGCCTGGTACAGGTTCTGCGCCCCGATTTCTTCGGGTGTTCCCTCAATGCCCGAGAACATTGGAAAGTGCAGCACCGAGTTAATCTCGTTGAAGGTCAGCCAGTAGCGCACGCGTCCCTTGAAGTGCTCCATGACGGTGCGGGCGTAGTTCTCAAAAAAGTCGATGACCTTGCGGTTGGTGAAGCCACCATATTCACGCATAATGTGCAGCGGGGTTTCATAGTGGCTGAGAGTCACCAGCGGCTCAATGCCTTGAGAGCGCATGTAGTCGATGACGCGGTCATAGAACTCTAGCCCCTCCCGGTTGGGTTCAGCCTCATCCCCGCGCGGGAAGATGCGGCTCCACGCGAAAGAAATACGGAAGGTGGTAAAACCCATCTCTGCCAGCAGATCGATGTCTTCTTCGTAGCGGTGGTAAAAATCAATGCCTTTGAGCTTGAGATTATCTTCGGTGGGGCCGTCCGTGGCAGGGCGGGTGACGCCACCGGGCAGAATATCCTGCACGCTCAGACCTTTCCCGCCCTCATTGTAGGCGCCCTCAATCTGGTTAGCGGCGGTCGCTCCGCCCCACAAAAATCCTTCGGGGAACATATTCTCTTCTTTCTCTCCTTTTAACACAAAAGACCTGAGCCACACAGAACGTGAATCTCAGGTCTAGCCCCTAGCACATCAGCAGCAGGTCAGCTGTTCATACCGGTGAAGGGTAACGATCCATTTCTGAGTCTAGACCTCATACTGTGAGCGGTGCAATTAGTTTCACCCTTGTTAATAAATATGCCCCTCCCCCAGCGCTTCGTAGATTCGCTGGGTCACGCGCTCCATCACAGACGAGGTGATCTTCCAGTGCTGCCAATACAGCGGAATCTCCACGGGCGCGTCGGCGAGTTTCACCCAGCGTCCTGCCGCGAGCGCGTCCGCGCACTGAACGTAGGGCACGATTCCCCAACCGATGCCGGTATCAACAGCGCGTACGTAATCCGGCGATGAGGGTACATAGACGCTGGGGGCGTCCTGCAGGTTTTTGCCCAGCTTGAACTTTGCGGCGATAAGTTGGCGGCCGCGTTGCTGACCGAAATCCTTGTGGTCGTATTCGATGACGGGTGCGGACGCGAGTTGTTCGGCGGTGAGGTTGCGGGGAAGATCAGGAAAGAAGTCTTGGGCAAATTCGGCGGATGCGACGGGCCAGTAGCTGCCGATGCCCAGTTTTTCGACGGAGCAGCCTGCGATGGCTTCTGGTTCTGAGGTGACAGCTGCCATGACCTCGCCGGAGCGTAGCAGGGCTGATGAGTGGTATTCGCCTTCGCGGCGCAGGTCGCAGTAGATGTGGTCTTCACGGGCGAGGACGCGCACGGCATCCAGTAGCCAGGTGGAGAGCGAGTCGCTGTTGATTGCTATTGCCACTGTTTGCCCGGAGCGGTCGCCGTCGAGTTCGCGGGCGAGTTCGTCGTGGAGGTACTGGCTTTGCCGTGCCACGCGGAGCACGAGTGTGCCGGGTTCTGTGGGTTCTACGGGGTTGGTGCGTTTGATGAGGACGCGCCCGGCTGACTGTTCCATGGCTTTGATACGTTGGGAGACAGCTGAGGCGCTAATCATGAGTACGTCGGCGGCAGCTTCGAAGGTTCCGTAATCAACGACGGTGGCGAAAGTGGTGAGCTGGTCTGCGGTAAAACGGGTCATAAGAATATCTTACGCACCGTGAGAATCCTTAGATTGTCTAATTAGACCTAAGACCGTATTGTTTCTCGGGTGACTAGCGCAGAAATCTTCTCTCATTACCTTTTAGGGGTTACGACCCTGCTGACGCTGATTGTGGCTATTGGCGCGCAGAACGCCTATGTGTTGCGTCAGGCGATTCTGGGTAAGTTCGTTGTGCCCATTGTGCTCTTTTGCATCGTTTCGGATATTTTGTTGGTGGGCTTGGGAGTCTTTGGTTTCGGCATCATTGTTGAAAGCGCCCCCTGGCTGTTGGAGATTCTGCGCTGGGGTGGCGGTGCTTTCTTGCTTTGGTATGGTTTTTCAGCTGCCCGGCGCAGCCTGAAGCCTTCTGCCTTGAAGGTGGACGCCTCGACTCAGGGCCCGCAGACCTTGCAGCGGGCGCTGGTGCTGGCGGCGGCGATGACTTATTTGAATCCTCACACCTATATCGACACTGTGGTTCTGTTGGGGGCGCTGGCGAACCAGCAGGGCGATGAGGGGCGCTGGTACTACTATGCAGGGTGCGCCACCGGTAGCGTTCTCTGGTTTATAGCCCTCGGGTTTGGTGCGCGTTTTCTGCGTCCTGTCTTTGCCAATCCTAAGGCGTGGCGGGTGCTCGATGGGCTGATTGCCCTGCTCATGTTCTTCCTCGCCTACAAGGTTATGTTTGGTATGCATTAGCCAACCGATCCGCAGACGCCCTCAAAAGCCATCACGAATCCAAATTCAAAGGCGGTTCCTGAGAAGCGGTACTTCTCAAGTAGCTCAGGGGCGCAGTTGTTGGAGCCTATGCCGGTTTGTTTGTAGTCAGTGGTGAGTGCTGTTGCTCCGGCTTGTTGTAGCCGGTCAATCAACTCGAAGTAGTCCTCGAAAATCTCCAGGCCCGTTGCCTATGGCGTGGCTGTATCCCAGGTACTGACCGTTGAGCCACACGTAAAAACAGGAATCAACGCTTCAAAGTTCAGGTTGACCCGCGGGGCGTCCTGCAGAGGGGTGTAGGTGAAGTCTCGCAGGTAGGCACCGGCAGGGTTGTTGTGGGGTACGAAGGGCGGGTCAATCGCATGGGGGTAGTTGACGTTGGTGTACTGGTGGGTGTCCATAACCGTGGTTTTGCCAGACGCTCGGTACAGGAAGGGCGTCGAGCCCATCCACCGGGTAGTCATCCGCGAAGAACCCTTCGGGTACGTCATAGATGCTGGCGAAGTATGCGAAATTCCAGTTTCCACTGAGCAGACTCAACCGGTCTGATGCCTCGCGGTTGTGTGCTAGGGCACCCATGGTACGGGGACGTGGGCACAAAGTAGGAGCGCACGGGCAGGGTATTTTCGTGCAACACCTTGAGGTTTGGTAGTGCTGTGGAACAATCACGAGGTTCTTCCTTCTCTACGAATCAGGCTGTAGTTGCAGATTCTTTACTGAGCTTATCGGGTGCCCCTTCCTCTCGGTGGTAACCGCTGGTTAGCCTTGGTTTATGCCTCTTGCGGCGCTGATAGTTCTCGGGCGCGCGTCCGCTTGGTCAAATGTGGCAGTTCTTATGAGCTTTTGTAGCGGTTCTAGGTGCTAGGACGCGTGAGACCAGATACCATTTATAGGGAAAGACCGCCGCTATGCGGCACTTGCGACAAGGAAAGAGCGTCAGCAATTGGCGCTCAAAATTTTTATAGGAGTACATATGGAACTCGACGTCACTATTGAAATCAACCGTGGCTCACGCGTTAAGTACGAAATTGACCATGAGACCGGTCGCCTGCGCCTGGATCGCGTGCTGTTCACCTCAATGCAGTACCCCACCGCTTACGGTTACTTTGAAAACACCCTGGGCGAAGACGGCGACCCCTTGGACGCGATGGTCATCCTTGATGTTGATGTTGTGCCCGGTGTTTTGGTTGAGTCACGCCCCATCGCTGTTTTCCGCATGACCGATGAAGCCGGTGGCGATGACAAGGTTCTGTGTGTTCCCTCAGATAAGCGTTACAACCACATCCAGTCCATCGACGATGTATCTGACCAGCTCAAGGCTGAGATCCAGCACTTCTTCGAGCGTTACAAGGATCTGGAGCCCGGCAAGTGGGTTAAGGGTGAAGGCTGGGAGAACAAGGACTTCGCTGAGAAGCTCGTTGTTGAGGCTCAGGAACGTTTCAAGGCTTCACACTACGGTTCAGCTGCTGAAGCTAAAGCAGACGAAACCCACTAAGCTATAGAAAGCTTTGGGGGCTTTGACGCTTTATTGAAGCTCAAGGGGGGGGGTCTCCGATATACACCGGTGCCCCCCCTTTAAGCAGACCATTCACCTCTGACCCAGGGGTGAATCATGCATTTAAAGGAGAATGATGACGCTTGCCCTCAATCTGTTTACCTCACACCGAACCCACCATTGCTGTACAAAATCGGGCAGTTATTCCACTGCCCTACATCGGAGGGTAAAAACTCGACGAGATTCGCGGTATCTACCGGGTGCCCAGCCGCCCTGTCATCGTAGGAATGGAGGTAAGTGATACAAATATGTTCCACCCCGGCATCAGCCAGTGTCTTCACAGCTGCGTAGCCGATGCTGTTGCTTCGTCCTGCACCGGTCACCAGAGCTACTGCACTCATGGCTTATCTCCTTTTAGGGAAGTGCCGATAAAGCGCGCAAAACCGCCCAAAAGCATCTGGGCAACCTCCCGGTCACGGGCATAGACGCCCAGCTCAGCGTCCGGGGCGATGTCCTGCGGTCCAATGATTCCCGAAGACATCTCAAGGCTGCTACCTTCGTCCTCTTCGTCAAAGGTAAAACTCAGCCCGTCTACGAAAGCGCCACCCAGAGCGTTTTCAACAGGTTGCAGAGCAATCACGTCACCGGGGACATAGTGGACGGTCTCGGCAAGGGGCACCAGCTCATTCCCTGCATTCTCTTCAACGAGCAACTCTTCGGTGAGCTCGACGTGCGCCTCGTGGGAGCTACGCAACTCTAAGGGCCACCACAGGTGCATGTATTCAACAAAAGCCTGCCATAACTCCCCCGATGGCAGCTCAGAGATGATATACAGATCAGTCCTGACCTCTTGCGCCGAGGGCACCTCTGTGGTTTGGATTTCTTCAATGTGATGCGAGAACAGTGAACTCATATCTTCAGCTTAACCCGCTGGAAGTCTTTAGCGTATCCCTTGTCTTAGTTCTGGGGTACGGGTGGGCCCATGAGTAGCAGGGCAACATAAACGACCACAATGACGCCCAGCAAAACGGCTGTAGCCAGCAGGGGTTTACGCAGTACCCACGCCTGCACCTTCTCGATGAAGCCTCGGGGCGTTTCACCACCGGGTGCCAGACGCCAACCGCCGGTGAGCAACCCACGCTTTTTTAGGTAGATTTCGTAGGGGACGGTGGCGAAGGGGATAACCGAGAGCAAAATGCCGGTAATACCTACAGAGGTTTTCCATTGCTGGTTAACCCATACGAAGAGGGTCACTGCCACGTAGCTGAGGAATACAAAGCCGTGCAAGCTACCAGCTGTAGAAACGAAGTCTGCTACCCCGGTTGCTCGGCTTATTATTGCGGCAATTAACCCTGCCCAGGTGATTGCCTCTGCGGTGGCGAAAATACTAAAGAGTGTGCGTGGGGTGAGATTCATAAGAGTGGATTCCATCTGTATCTATGTCTGTGTGTACAGGGTGAGATTTCCACTCTACCGCTTTTACTTTACTGTTGCGTGATGAGGATGCGGACGCGGGTTCTTCAGTTGCTCATAGTAAGTGGGGATCTTCTTCCAGGGTATAAAGAGGGCATCTATACCTGCCATTATGAAGAAGTAAATGTCCCCGATAATAAAACCACTAATCAGGCATACAAAGAACAGGGAGATACTCACTAGGAGATGGGGGCTTCTCGTTCTGAGTAGCCGTAGGGAACAAAGCGGGAGCGCACTCCCTGCTATCCCACTATAGCTACAGCCCACATAGTAGGCTCTCCACATCTTTGTAGGGGCTTTACTGCATCTTATGATCCTGAATTTTACTGCACGGGGGGTGGTGCAAGCAGTTAGGGATTTGTTACTAGGTTCTTAAACGAGAAAAAGTCCCTACCGTCAAACGATAAAGACTAAATCCCAAACAAAAAACCCGCGGTGACCTACTCTCCCACACCCTAACAAGTGCAGTACCATCAGCGCAAAAAGCCTTAACTACTGGGTTCGGAATGGAACCAGGTATTTTACTCTCGCCAAAACCACGGAAAACCAAACAACACACACCCCACCAACAAACAAGAGGCGGGGCACACGCCGGGGTTATTACCCAAAAACCATACAGTGGACACGTCAACAACAAAAACAATACTCACATACTCATGCCACCACAAAAAGTGATAAACAGTAAGCCTTCGACCTATTAGTACCAGTCAACTCCACACCTCTTCAGTCGGCGCTTCCATACCTGGCCTATCAACCCCATCATCTATAGGGAGTCTCACACACAAAAAGTGCAAGGAAATCTCATCTCAAAACAGGCTTCCCACTTAGATGCTTTCAGCGGTTATCCCTCCCGAACGTAGCCAATCAGCCATGCACCTGGCGGTACAACTGACATACCAGAGGTTCGTCCGTCCCGGTCCTCTCGTACTAAGGACAGCCTTTCTCAAATTTCCAACGCACGCAGCGGATAGGGACCGAACTGTCTCACGACGTTCTGAACCCAGCTCGCGTACCGCTTTAATGGGCGAACAGCCCAACCCTTGGGACCAACTCCAGCCCCAGGATGCGACGAGCCGACATCGAGGTGCCAAACCATGCCGTCGATATGGACTCTTGGGCAAGATCAGCCTGTTATCCCCGAGGTACCTTTTATCCGTTGAGCGACGGCCATTCCACAATGAACCGCCGGATCACTAGTCCCGACTTTCGTCCCTGCTCGACCTGCCAGTCTCACAGTCAAGCTCCCTTGTGCACTTACACTCAACACCTGATTGCCAACCAGGCTGAGGGAACCTTTGGGCGCCTCCGTTACTCTTTAGGAGGCAACCGCCCCAGTTAAACTACCCATCAGGCACTGTCCCTGAACCAGATCATGGCCCGAAGTTAGATATCCAGAATGACCAGAGTGGTATTTCAACAACGACTCCACACAAACTAGCGTCCATGCTTCACAGTCTCCCACCTATCCTACACAAGCCACACCAAACACCAATACCAAACTATAGTAAAGGTCACGGGGTCTTTCCGTCCTGCTGCGCGTAACGAGCATCTTTACTCGTACTGCAATTTCGCCGAGTTCATGGTTGAGACAGTAGGGAAGTCGTTACTCCATTCGTGCAGGTCGGAACTTACCCGACAAGGAATTTCGCTACCTTAGGATGGTTATAGTTACCACCGCCGTTTACTGGGGCTTAAATTCTCAGCTTCGACCACAAAGATCTAACCAATCCTCTTAACCTTCCAGCACCGGGCAGGAGTCAGTCCGTATACATCGTCTTACGACTTCGCACGGACCTGTGTTTTTGATAAACAGTCGCTTCCCCCTGGTCTCTGCGACCCATACACGCTCCCCACCGCAAGGGCAGTTCACGCTCAAGGTCCCCCTTCTCCCGAAGTTACGGGGGCATTTTGCCGAGTTCCTTAACCATGATTCTCTCGATCGCCTTAGTATTCTCTACCTGATCACCTGTGTCGGTTTAGGGTACGGGCAACTAGAACCTCACGCCGATGCTTTTCTCGACAGCATAGGATCACCAAATCCCCCACAAACGGGGTCCCATCACACCTCAGGCAAACACGGCCGCATTTAACAAACCGATACCCTACATGCTTAGACCACGACAACCATCGCGTGGCTTGGCTACCTTCCTGCGTCACACCTGTTAATACGCTTACCGCCACTGCTCGGATCCTACAACCCGCAGTAAGCTCCACACCAATCATAAAACCAGTGCAGTTACAAACCACATCGCATAGTTAGCATCACAGTCTTAGTATGGACGGTCCTTCGTCGGTACGGGAATATCAACCCGTTATCCATCGACTACGCCTGTCGGCCTCGCCTTAGGCCCCGACTAACCCAGGGCAGATTAGCTTGACCCTGGAACCCTTGATCATCCGGCGCACGGGTTTCCCACCCGTGATTCGCTACTCATGCCTGCATTCTCACTCGCATACCCTCCACCACTAGTTCACACCGCAGCTTCACTGGATACACGACGCTCCCCTACCCAACACACTCCACAAATGAAGCACATTGCCATAACTTCGGTGGTGTACTTGAGCCCCGCTACATTATCGGCGCGGAATCACTTGACCAGTGAGCTATTACGCACTCTTTCAAGGATGGCTGCTTCTAAGCCAACCTCCTGGTTGTCTAAGCAACTCCACATCCTTTCCCACTTAGCACACGCTTAGGGACCTTAGTTGATGGTCTGGGCTGTTTCCCTCTCGACAATGAAGCTTATCCCCCACTGTCTCACTGCTACACTCTCACTTACCGGCATTCGGAGTTTGGCTGACGTCAGTAACCCTGTGGGGCCCATCGGCCATCCAGTAGCTCTACCTCCGGCAAGAAACATGTAACGCTGCACCTAAATGCATTTCGGGGAGAACCAGCTATCACAGAGTTTGATTGGCCTTTCACCCCTATCCACAGCTCATCCCCTCCATTTTCAACTGAAGTGGGTTCGGTCCTCCACCACGTCTTACCGTAGCTTCAACCTGGCCATGGATAGATCACTCCGCTTCGGGTCTAGATCCTGCCACTCAAACGCCCTATTCAGACTCGCTTTCGCTACGGCTACCCCACACGGGTTAACCTCGCGACAGAACACTAACTCGCAGGCTCATTCTTCAAAAGGCACGCTGTCACCCCAAAAGGCTCCAACGGCTTGTAAGCACACGGTTTCAGGTACTATTTCACTCCCCTCCCGGGGTACTTTTCACCATTCCCTCACGGTACTTATCCGCTATCGGTCATCAGGAAGTATTTAGACTTACCAGGTGGTCCTGGCAGATTCACACGAGATTCCACGAGCCCCGTGCTACTCGGGTGGTCACACAAGCGGCGTGTCACATTTCAGGTACAGGACTCTCACCCTCTCCGGCCGTCCATTCCAAGACGTTCCCCTACACAACACAACATCACTACACTAGCCAGTTAGAACTAGAACGGTAACTCCCACAACCCCCATGATGCAACGCCTAACCGCTATCACACACCACAGGTTTAGTCTCATCCGCTTTCGCTCGCCACTACTCACAGAATCATTAGTTATTTTCTCTTCCAGCAGGTACTGAGATGTTTCACTTCCCCGCGTTCCCCCCAACCAGCCTATACATTCAACTGGCGGTAACTCACATCACTGCAAGCCGGGTTTCCCCATTCGGAAATCCTGGAATCAACGCCCTGTTATCGGCTCCCCCAGGCTTATCGCAGATTCACACGTCCTTCATCGGCTCCTGATGCCAAGGCATCCACCGTGTGCCCTTAATAACTTACAAAACACACAAATAATCAAAGAATAAAATCTAAGTTGTTACAAAATCATGAAAACAATAACAGAACAAACAAACACCCAAAAGCGCCCATTCGCTCACAGTTTCCAGAAGATGCTCGCGTCCACTATACAGTTCTCAAACAACAACCCACACACACAACAAACACACCAAAACAGCATATCCACCATGCGCCAGGCACAACAACAGAGACAACAAACCAAAGCTTGCTACCTCAAAACCCAACAGTATACCTTGAAAACACCACAACCAAGCAATGCCAAAAACAATGACGATATTCCACCCATGAGCAAACCCAGTGTCCAACACTCGCGGACAAACCAGGCTCAACCAATAAATGTTGAAGCTCCTTAGAAAGGAGGTGATCCAGCCGCACCTTCCGGTACGGCTACCTTGTTACGACTTAGTCCCAATCGCCAGTCCCACCTTCGACGACTCCCCCCACAAAAAGCGGTTAGGCCATCGGCTTCGGGTGTTACCAACTTTCGTGACTTGACGGGCGGTGTGTACAAGGCCCGGGAACGTATTCACCGCAGCGTTGCTGATCTGCGATTACTAGCGACTCCGACTTCATGGGGTCGAGTTGCAGACCCCAATCCGAACTGAGACCGGCTTTTTGGGATTAGCTCAACCTCACAGTATCGCAACCCATTGTACCGGCCATTGTAGCATGCGTGAAGCCCAAGACATAAGGGGCATGATGATTTGACGTCATCCCCACCTTCCTCCGAGTTGACCCCGGCAGTCTCCTATGAGTCCCCACCATCACGTGCTGGCAACATAGAACGAGGGTTGCGCTCGTTGCGGGACTTAACCCAACATCTCACGACACGAGCTGACGACAACCATGCACCACCTGTACACCAGCCCAAAAAGGGAAACCCTATCTCTAGAGCGATCCAGCGTATGTCAAGCCTTGGTAAGGTTCTTCGCGTTGCATCGAATTAATCCGCATGCTCCGCCGCTTGTGCGGGCCCCCGTCAATTTCTTTGAGTTTTAGCCTTGCGACCGTACTCCCCAGGCGGGGCACTTAATGCGTTAGCTACGGCGCGGAAAACGTGGAATGTCCCCCACACCTAGTGCCCAACGTTTACGGCATGGACTACCAGGGTATCTAATCCTGTTCGCTCCCCATGCTTTCGCTTCTCAGCGTCAGTTACAGCCCAGAGACCTGCCTTCGCCATCGGTGTTCCTCCTGATATCTGCGCATTCCACCGCTACACCAGGAATTCCAGTCTCCCCTACTGCACTCTAGTTAGCCCGTACCCACTGCACACCCGGAGTTAAGCCCCGGGCTTTCACAGCAGACGCGACAAACCGCCTACAAGCTCTTTACGCCCAATAATTCCGGACAACGCTCGCGCCCTACGTATTACCGCGGCTGCTGGCACGTAGTTAGCCGGCGCTTCTTCTGCAGGTACCGTCACTTTCGCTTCTCCCCTGCTGAAAGAGGTTTACAACCCGAAGGCCGTCATCCCTCACGCGGCGTCGCTGCATCAGGCTTGCGCCCATTGTGCAATATTCCCCACTGCTGCCTCCCGTAGGAGTCTGGGCCGTGTCTCAGTCCCAGTGTGGCCGGTCACCCTCTCAGGCCGGCTACCCGTCGTCGCCTTGGTGAGCCATTACCCCACCAACAAGCTGATAGGCCGTGAGCCCATCTAAAACCAGTACAAACCCTTTCCACCAAAAACCATGCGGTTCCCAGTCATATCCGGTATTAGACCCAGTTTCCCAGGCTTATCCCAGAGTCAAAGGCAGGTTACTCACGTATTACTCACCCGTTCGCCACTAATCAACCCGGTGCAAGCACCAAGCATCATCGTTCGACTTGCATGTGTTAAGCACGCCGCCAGCGTTCGTCCTGAGCCAGAATCAAACTCTCCGTTAAAAAACAAAAAAGAATGATAACTGTTATAGCTCAAAAATAAACAAAACCATCCCATACTCCACAAAACGGAAGCACCCGCCGTGCTTAATGACGGAACAAACACCACAAACATAGTGCTCGAGAGATGATCATAACTGTCATATTGAAAACCAAAAGTTATCAAAATAATAAATAAAATTGGTATCAATCAAAGTTTTTATAAATCAAAGCACACTATTGAGTTCTCAAGCAACAAACCACCCCAACACTCACCCCACACCAACCGGCGCAAGAAGCTCGCATTGAGCAGTCAATTCTCTTATTTCAGCCACCCACCGCAGCAGGCAACCATTCAAGCTTACCAGAAGCATTTCCACACCGCAACACGAAACAACATGTTCCATATCACAACCACGCATGAGCACATCCCAGCAACCACCACAACAGGCAACCACACAAAACCAAGCACACACGCACCAGAAACACCCTATAAAACTCTCAAAACCACCGCCCGACCAGGCACTTCATACAGCACCCCGCCACAACGACTCAAACAACTATACGCAGGTTCTTTGAGGTTTGCAAATCGAAAAGCGGTGAAACAGGGCACATTTCCAAATGAATGCCAACTCGTCCCACACAAGACCATAAAACTTCCCCAAAAGCAGCGGGGCGCGTCCGCACGTCACTCTATATGGAGGTCACTGACAAGCAGCCAAGCAACTCAAGGAATACACACAAGGCACCCGGTGTTACAGAAACGTACACCCACACAGACATATATAAGGAGCACCCTCGTGCCCGCACTATCAATACTTGACCTTGCGACCATCTACCCGGACGAAGCACCCAAGGACGCCTTTGCCCGATCAGTGCAGCTCGCACAAAAAGCTGAGAACCTCGGTTACAAACGCATCTGGTACGCAGAGCACCACAACATGAACAGCATTGCATCCTCAGCACCCGCCGTGCTGATTTCACACATTGGCGCACACACCGAAAAAATCCGACTGGGTGCTGGTGGCGTCATGCTACCCAACCACTCCCCACTGACCATCGCAGAACAGTTTGGCACACTCGCCGAACTCTACCCGGAACGCATCGACTTAGGTCTGGGACGCGCACCCGGCACCGACATGAACACCCTGCGCGCACTGCGCCGCGAACCCACCAGTGCAGAACGCTTTCCACAAGACGTCCTCGAACTTGCCGGCTACCTCAACGACAACACCCGCATTCCCGGAGTCAACGCAACCCCCGGACGCGGCACAGGTGTTCCCCTCTATATTTTGGGTTCATCGCTTTTCGGCGCCCAGCTAGCCGCAGCCCTCGGTCTGCCCTACGCCTTCGCGTCCCACTTCGCACCCACTCACCTAGAGCAAGCCATCGCCACCTACCGCCGCGAATTCAAACCCTCAGAACAACTAGCTGAACCCTACGTCATCGCAGCAGTCAATGTACTAGCATCAGACACCACTGAAGACGCCGAAGACCAGCTGCGCACCACCACCCGCCAGCGCATCAAGCTACTGGCAGCAGGCGGTCAAGACCTCAGCAACGAACAGCTGGACGCTATCGCCGACTCCCCCCGCGGTCAGCAGATCCTCGACATGATGGCATTCCGCGCCGTCGGCACCGGGGCAGAAGCTAAAGACTACCTGCTGCGCTTTGCAAACATGGTAGAAGCAGATGAACTCATACTCTCGTCCCTGGCAGCAAACACCGAACAGTCCCTGCGCAGCTACGAGATCATCGCTGAGCAACTCATCAATAACTAAAGTTGCCCAAAAGCGGTGGTGCAGTTGATATCCCTTTATCAACCGCACCACCGTTTTTGTTGTTCTCACGAAATACCCAGAAGGCAGCTAGCGGGTTTCGTCCCGACGGTTAGCGCGCCACAACCCCAGTTCATCCCCCATCGCCTCAAGTTCATCACGCAACTCATTACGCTTCTTACGCTGCCACAGACGGTAGGGCATAACTAATAAAGACACCAACAGCACTAACCCCAGAGACAAACTGCCCAACATCAACAGCAACTGCAAAGAAGAATCCAAATGTATGCCCCTACTCCCTTGATGCTTCATGCCCTTGTTTAGGCACACTTTGCCGTAAGTCTACTGTGCAACCACGCGAACAACCGCAACGGTCAGGCGAGCGCGGTTCTCGAGAGTGCCACCGTACTCATCGATGCGCTCATTGGAACTCGGTGTCACAAACTGATGCAAGAAATAACCATTAGCTCTGTTCACCTCAACGCCATCCATACCGCCTCGTGGACAGCGCGGTAGACTGCGTCCGCGAAACCCATAATAATGCTGGGAATCTTGTTATGATCCAAAGCCCGCGGGACAGAGCCCTTCTTCGTGCCCATTCGCACCGTGCAAGGTAACGCCAGGGATGATGGCACTCGGTACCTGCACGGTTTCCCCGAAGTGAGTAGAAGGAAGAGTTAGGCGTCCGGGCATAATCTGCATGACGATAGTGCCACCGGCAACATCAACAGCGTCGGTAATTCTCTTCCAACCGGCAAAGCTACTCATCGGTAGAGATACCGGGCTGACCCAAGAAGGAGCAGTTAACGTCCTCAAAGAAAGCGACCTCAGTAACAACCAGAGTGCCGAATATTCAATTTAAGACCGATTTTAAGTGAAAACATGTCTTAGATTGAACGCTCGGCAAGATAACTACTGCGCGAGATCCCGGTGGACGTGGTATTCGAGGTCGTACACGTCGTACACAAGGCATTCTGCAAAGGTTTGCACGGTAAAAGCCGCACCGTTACCTCGCAGACCTCACTAATATACGCAAGATACTTTAACGGTGACCAGGTCACTACGGTAGGACGCTACCTGAGCCCCTGCCTTTGCCTTGTGAAGCTGTTACGAACAAAACCTACGAAACTAAGAACGGGTTCAAGGTTAACATTGCACTCTATGGAATCTTCCACTCAAATCGTCCATTAGCACCTAAGAGATATAGTAAAGACCCTTAGCTCACCTCAAGAGAAGGAAATAGCAACGTGCCTTCGATGGCTACAAATCATCTATTTACTACACATGTTGATATTCAGCCTGTCGCGCCCAGTAACTATACTCGCCGTAATGCACAAAAATAGGTATAGTCAGCCCCTCACGCAAGGGCAGCTTACCCTCAGATCCCTGGAGACCTAAGCACCCCCTGGACGACCAGCACGCCTTCAGTCTTTGCAGCCCACCTACAATACATCACCTGTTTCACGTGAAACATTTACTTCTCGAAGCACTCCACCAGAGCCTTAATCATGGCACCCATTCGCGAGCGCTCCGGCTGCACGGGGTCAATCCCCTGCTCTTGCAAGGGCACCGAGGTTACCGACCCAACGCTTGCCACCACAGTTTTCTCACGTAGAGCCGCTACGAGTTCGGGCAGCTGCTCACGTTCGGTAGCATAACCCAAGAGCGCTTCGACCGCAGGGGCTGCCGTGAAAGTCAGTGCATCCACTCGACCGGCAATAATATCTTCAATTAGCCTGAAAACCGCTGGGAGATCTTCAGGCTCTTCCCAACGATGTGGTACCACAGTCATAAGTTGGGCACCGGCGTCCACTAGGCGCTGTTCTTGGGCAGCATCAGGCTTACCGTGCTGCTGTAAAAGGACGCGCTTGCCATCTACACCTACTTCAAGGGCAAGATCAACTAGGGCACGAGTAAGTTCCCCTCCTACTGCCATACCCGAGTCCTCAAATCCCAGGGAGCGCACAGCGCCGCGTCCTTTAGAACCTCGCACATAGAACGCGGAATCAGACAGGGCAGCACGCGCCTGCTCGCACAACCCAAAACTTTCAGCTGCTTCGAGCCACCCTTTTAGTCCGTAACCAGTAGTCACCAAAACCATGTGGGGCGGGTTATCAATGACCGTGCGAGTATCAGCTTTCAACTGCTCATCAGCATCAGTGGGCACAACGCGCACCGTAGGAGCGTAAATGACGCGCGCCCCCTTGCGCTCAAAGGCTTCCCCCTGCTCGACTGCACGGCGGGACGCGGTGACAGCAACAGTGATTCCTGCCAGGTGTTGCTCTCGTGGCTCAGCAGACATGACACTCCTTGAAATAGGGGGTATATATACAGGATATCTTTTGGATAAGCACCGCAGCAGGTTGTTACACAAGAAGTAACCAAAAGACCCATATCTACAGGTGAGGAATTATGGACTCAGGGCGAAAGAGGGAGCAAATATTCCTTACGCGGGGAATCTGGATTACATCCCTCTACTCAGGGCGACCAACATCCACCAACCAAAAGGCAGTGAGTGGATGCCGGGGAACGTCTAGAACGCTTCAGCAAATCTGCTAAGAATCAATATCTCACTAGGTTAAACACAATTCATCATATGATGAATTGAGGAATATTCTACATCCGTAGAATATATCTTTTAGGGGGTGGGGAAATAACTAAGCTATGCTTAGATGCATGGCAGTGAAGAAAATATCAAAGACAACAAAGGGCAATGCCCATAAGGCTGGCAGAAGAGCAGGCGAAAGCGATACTCGTAACGACATTCTCAACGCTGCCAGCACCCTCTTTGCACGGCACGGATTCACCGGGACATCCATGCGCGCCATCGCCGCAGAGGCCAACGTAGACCCCGCCCTGATTCGCCACTTCTTCACCAATAAAGACTCCCTATTTTCCGTACTTGTCGACAGCCACGCAAACAGGGCAAAGGATGCCATCACCACCCTTGACCTCTCCGACCTATCGGAAGCTGAGGCTATCATTTACACATATCTTCACCTGTGGAATTCTGATGATTTCAACCCCTTCCTCACAGGCCTCCTCCACTCGGTCACCACCCCCACCGATGATGCTGAACAGTTCAAAGAAATCTTCTGGGACGTCTTCACAACAGGACCCCTCGATAACGCCGCCCGTAAGATAGACCCCATCGCATTCGCCCTAATGAGCTCTCAACTTTTAGGACTCGCAGTGGGGCGCTACCTTCTCAAGATGCCTCACATGACCGTACTGAGCAACGAGCGCATCATCGAAGAACTCTCTCCCGTTATTCAGCAATACATAGACGGCACTTACCGCTCCCCCAGTGAGCGCACCTCTATGCAGCGTACCCCCAGCACAGAACACCTCTCACTCACTCCCGATAAAGGCAGCGATTCCCATCCACCTCTCCAAAAGGATCCGGAGCCCTCAGACATCGAGGAAAAAGACACCCGGAAACCTACCATCGAAAACGAGGTACTGTCTTTGAAAGAAGGCACCCCAGATGAAGCTCCTCAGGGTCTACACACGCTAACAGAGGATGAACTTCTTATCGCTGAAGAAATTCCAGCGAATACCCCCTCAACACCGGCACTCCTAGAAGATGAAACTCAAGAACCAAACTTCTACACGCGTCCGGCGGTAGAAGGCGCCCATGAACCCACCCTCTTTGAAGAAGAACCCGCACCGACGAAGAACAAGCAGCAAAAAACCAGCAACGACCAAGAAGCTTTATTTGACACCCTCTTCTAAGAAGCAGAAAGCCCCTGATGTTTCACGTGAAACATCAGGGGCTTTCGCGCACTAGAAACCAAAAATCACAAAAGTCACCGCGAATAAAAAACCAGAAAACGTGCTGAAAGAACGCAAAAAGCCATCACAAAAACCCACCAACGACGACATAATAAAGCCAGCCGTACCGGCGCAACCCAGCACCTCATTTCACCGCCAAGAACCTCCCACATTCTAAGGGTGGCAATGTTTACGGCCTTTAGAAAGCCAATACCCACGCACCACGCCAATTGCGCATAACCATGAAGATCGCACCTTCTCTCTTAAGCGATTTACTCCCACGTAGCACTGGCAGGATCCACCCCGTACACCTTGGCATTCGCATCAATAACCTCACGCAACCACCGCGCAAGACCAGGCTCACGCGCATCATAATGCTCAGCAAACCGGACATCCGCAACATACATACAGCCCAATAACACCTGCTGAGCATGCGAACAGTTATAGTAACGGTTGATGGACGCACGGTGACGCTCCGCAAGCGCATTCGCCTCTTCAGAACCAGCAAGGACGCCCGCACGCTTAGCGCTCGCCGCATCAGCCTCTAACGCCTCAGTCTCAGACCGAGCACGTTGCCAGTCCTCATCAGTAAACCGAGCCGTATTACGCTGCGACTGGTTATAAGCATCGGTATTGCTCCAGCGCTTGCGGACCTCATCTGCATAATGCGCCTGAATTGCCTGAGCCTTTTCGGTGGCGGTCAAGTTCTTTTCTGACATATTCTCCTCCATCAGGTGATTGACGGTTTCCAAAACCGTCGTGAGATGAGAGATTTTGTCTTGTAGCAGCCGTTTTTGCTCCTGCAAGTGAGTGAGAGCTGAACGCTCACCATCAGCAAGGACGCACTGAATTTTCTCAAGTGAGAACCCCAACTCACGATAGACCAGGATGCGATGCAAACGATCAATATCGTCTGCACAATACACCCGGTAGCCGGCACTTGATCGTTCGTGCGGGGTCAGCAGACCCACCGCGTCCCAATGGTGCAGGGCTCGGACGCTCACCCCCACCAAGCGAGCGACCTCACCCACTGTGAGGTAATCATTAATCAGCCTGCGTGAATCTCTCATACAACCAATCGTGGCACCTAACGTCGCGTCAGGGTCAAGGATTGCGCGCCGAGAGGGCATTTTAGGACAGGTTTTCACCCTAAACCTATCCTAAAATGCACTCTCGGCGGTCGGGGAGAGACTAGAAGTCGTCTCCACCGGAGTAGGAATCATGAGTCATATTCGCAAAACGCGAGTAGTGGCCCTGGAATGCCACCGCAATAGTCTTAGTCGGGCCGTTACGGTGCTTCGCCACAATCACATCAGCCTCACCAGCGCGCGGAGACTCCTTGTCATACACATCATCGCGGTGCAAGAGGACAACCATATCCGCGTCCTGCTCAATGCTGTTATGAACAGTAATACCATTAGCGATGAAGTTATGGTGCCCCAGAACGGTAGCGTCAAAGACCTCCTCCTCACCGCAGTACTCAATCTCAACAATCGAATCCCAGAACAGGTCATTCACCGCCACCATATCAAGCTCAGCAGAATCAAGAAGAGTGGCTACCTGAGACAGTCTCGAGGGCGCAGGTGAGTTCTTGTAGTAGGCAGACCCACAATACTGAGAGACCATTTGGAACCCACGAGGAGTCATACCTTTTTCAGTAAGAATTCGTTTGACATCATCCCACACCTGGGAAGGGGCCGTGTCGACATTCGTATTGGACTTACACCCTTCGCTTTCGAGAACATCCAAAAGTCGTTTGCACTGTTCAGCACGATTGCCAAACACAGAAATCTCACGCAAAAAACGCAGTTGTTCATCGCGTCCTGAAATATCTAGAGAGTAACCCGGGCGATACTCGCCCTTCAATGTAGTTTTGCGAACACGAGAATTGATGCCAAAACGCAACAGGAGAATAGAAAGCTGATCCACTAGCTCACGTGAAGTTGAGGAATAGTAGATACGCCCTGTTCGACCATTCTTGTTCACAGTTACAGAACCATCAGTTGCCCACAGGTGCTGAATAAACAGAGCAATCTGACGTTTAGGCAGGGCATTTACTGACTCAGGGATAAATTTTTCCCATGACCGCAGACCAAAAAGACCCACTTCATCCAGCCAAGAAGCCAAAGGATTACGTTTGCCGTGGGTAAGTCGATGGGGCGCAGGCAGACGCAAAGAAACACAACGGGCAGCTTCGTGCTCATCACGCACAGCTGTAATACCGAACTGCTTGAGGGCAGCGTCAGTCATTACCTTCAAATTATTTTCATCAATAGACGCATACCGTATGGGCTGATGTTTTACAGCCGAACCATCGCCCAACATATGAGCCAGCAGGATGACCTGCTCATCGCTCCACTTCACGCGCTCTGAGGGGCCGTTTACATGGCGGGACACGCCAATGCGCTCGCCGACTTCTAGCTCGCCCAGCCCCTTCCACCCGCGGAAGGTAAAGAAGGGATGGTTAGCGGTTGCGCGCAGGGTCTTGCCGGACGCCGTAGTGAGGCGGTAGACCGGCTTTACACCGGTTGAGAAAACGTGGGTGAGGTGACGTTCCACGAAACGCATATCGTCACCTAGAGACCACACAGGTACATCCTGAGCTCCGGCTGCGTAAAGCTCGCCCATAGTGGTTTCCGCGCCGGTGTCTGCCCTGAGAATACGAGTATCCGCGGTGAGGCAGCCCGATTCGCGAAGATCTGACACCATGGGTTTCTTGTCGGTGCGCTGCTCCGAACCACGGTTCAGCTGCGAAAGCGCGATGAGAGGAACCTCCAGTTCCTTCGCCATCAACTTCAGCGCACGGGAAAACTCCGAGACCTCCTGCTGACGAGATTCCACCTTCTTACCCGAGCTCATCAGCTGCAGGTAGTCCAGCACAATCAGCTGCAAGTTATTGCGCTGCTTGAGGCGGCGTGCCTTCGCGCGAATCTCCATCAGCGTCATATTCGGCGAGTCATCAATAAACAGGGGCGCGGCGTCCATCTTACCCATCGCCGTTGCCACCTTCGCCCACTGGGAATCATCCAGCGTACCCTTACGCAAATCAGATAAGTTCAAAGACGCCTCAGCCGAAAGTACACGCATAGCAATCTCATTACGGCTCATTTCCAACGAGAAAAAGACCGTTGCCATATTGTGCTTAATCGCAGCGGAACGAGCGATATCCAGAGCGAACGTACTTTTTCCCATGGCCGGCCTCGCCGCAATAACAATCATCTGACCTGCCTGCAAACCGGCGGTCAGCTCGTCGAGCTCGATGAAACCGGTGGGGACGCCGTGAATGCCGTCGGGGCGGGCACCGTTAGCCTCGATTTCCTCAACCGTGGCATTCATAATCTCACCCAGCGGCGCATAGTCCTCGCTCTCGCGAGTATCAGCCACCTGGTAAATCTCAGCCTGCGCCTGATTTACCAAAGCATCGACCTCACCATCGCTCTCATAACCCAACTGCACAATCTTCGTACCAGCACTCACCAGACGGCGCAGCACGGCGCGCTCGCGCACAATCTCAGCATAAAACCCAGCATTTGCAGCAGTAGGCACCGAAGAAATCAAAGAGTGCAAATAGGGCACACCACCCACTCGCTCAAGCTCCCCGCGCTTCTTCAACTCATCAGCCACCGTCACCGCGTCCGCAGGCTCACCGTGACCGTACAGCGAAATCACAGCCTCATAAATACTCTCATGGGCAGGCTTATAAAAATCAGTACCGCGCAGCACCTCAACAACATCAGCAATCGCGTCCTTCGACAGCATCATGCCGCCCAGCACCGACTGCTCAGCCGCGTCATTATGCGGGGGTGTTCGAACAAACTCAGACTGATTTTCAGACACGAAAGCCACCTTGGATAGGGAAAAGAACCGGTTTCTATTATCCCCCATTCTTCAGCATCGCATGGAGTCTAGGGGGTTTATACTGAGCATAAGTAGTTCATCGCACCCAAGGAAGAAAAGATGAAATCCACACCCAACACTCTCATCGTCTGGATTTCAGCGGTGGCAGCAACAGTCAGCGTTCTCATAGTTGTTTTGACCACAGCGACCCTTGACTACGGGTCGCCCCTTACCCCTCTCATCGAAATATTCAGTGTGCTGGGCAACGTATCCTACATACTCTTAGCATTTGCACTGCTACCACTGATTAGCAAAATCTTTCGAGGCGAAGGTTCTGCCTCAGAGACCCGCACCGCGTGGGTTGCTCCTTTAGTAGCCACAGGGGTGCTGGTTGCTGTGTGCATACCGGGCATCATTCTTCTTTCTCTCAACTCGCCGGTAGCGTTCTAGGAGGCACACCATGAGTAACTACACCAGCACATCCGCCCCGACGACAGGACGCACCCTCGGGCTTCTCGGAATCATTTTCACCCTCATCGCCGTGCTCGTGATCTGGGTAGTCACCCTCGCGCCCCTCTTTGACCCTGAAAGTGAAATGTGGCTGTTCGTCTCGATCATCTTAATGCCCTCTGCCCTGCCGGGTTACATGATGCTGATACTCGCCGCAGGTAAGGGATACCGCAGTACACTCGCCAAAATCTGCGCACTCGCAGTGCCCCTCACCGCGGGACTACTGGGGCTTATGCTCCTTTGGTTCATCTTACCTAGCATCAGCATTCTCTAACCTCACCCGTCTTTAAATACCACCGGGCAATCTCCGTTCATTCTGCTGGGTGCAGTGAACAAAAAGTGAATCACTCCCAAACAAACCTCAACACCTTTACCAGCTTGAGGGGCATCTTTCACCAAGGACTGAATCTTCGAATTTATCTAGCACTGCGACTAATCTAACCTCATCCGGGAGGTACATATTTTTGTAAAGTTACTGATGATACCTTTCAGTCGCCAGAGGCAACCCACCGATTCGCTGTATGAATCAGATGGACGATACAGGGAAAAATACTCCTTGAAGTCCTGGAATGAGTGACTCATCCTACTCAAACAAGCACTAAAGATACTTGGCTCGCTGGCGATTGATGGAATACTAATTCTTCAAGCAAACGCAAACGTACTGGTTTTACGCTTCAAATAATCTGCACATTATCCAGTCAACCATTTGCGATAACGAGCCAACTTCCAGGAGCTAAACATAACTACCTTCAAAGCTCACGGCTTAGAGAAAGCTGACGTATTTTCACGCGGTATACAGGCATCGGCTGAGGTCGTATAGTGGGTGTTTTCGGTGGTACGCGGGTTGGTGTTTTTGAACCACAGGGAACCCCTTATGAACTAAGATCTCTAGCCCGGTTGCACGCTGATATAGCAATGACCCTTCCTATTGGCTGAGATTACTTGGTCGAAGATTTAACTCTCATTGTGCCAATAGTAGGGCCATTGTCTCGATTGGTGTGGGGCTTTTAAATAAGCTTCCTAGCAGCTAGTAATAAATTATTCTGAGGCTCTCACCCCTGCATAGCTTCCAGTTACTTTCTGCACTGCATATCGAACCACTCTCTCCAATGGACCATGTGCAAAGAAAGCAAACCAGCACACAGAAAACAGTAAAAACACTCCAGCAGTAGTCCAAAAGAACCACGGGACCCTTACAACACCGCCAGGACCCACCATAATAAAGACTGATAAGACGTGCAAAGAATAAACCGTCAGTGGCATAGTGCCCAAAGCCACTATTGGTAAAGCTAGCCAACGCAGCCTAGCAGCGACCATCAGACATACCGATACCACGACTAGAGCGAGCCCCCCCGAGCCCATAATCTCAAGAGTTCCACCAGCGTGAGGTTCAGAGGCGATCCAAACTGCAAGGATTGTAGGTACCAGATCTGGCTCAACCAGACGTTCGCCTACTTCGGACCATTGGTTTATTATCTCCTCTTCTGATTCACCCTTTTTCTTATCGAGATCTTCCTTAGATCCTGTTAAAGTACAGCCAATATACGCTTTATCGAAACGCTCACATTCGTACTTCGTGAAGTCAAAGTCTTCAGATGGAACGGTCTCAGGTGGAACGTCCTCAGCAGAATATAGTTCCTTCTTCTGTTCCGCAGTTATAGGTGAAGAACTGGAGTCAGCAAAACTCATCAGACCTGGCAACATGATGCCAAGGACAAGAGCAAGCCCAGAGCTCAACACCATAAGCCCCACACCCGCACCAGCTAGCTTCGCAAGAACTTGAAAACTTCCTAAATCCAGACGTCCCACATACATCCCTAATAGCATCAACGATGTCCATGCAGCAGGAGAATAGATTGATTGGAAAACTAAAGCGTAGCCAAAACCGTTACTGGGCATTAGAGTCTGAGTCACAGCAATCAGAGGCGGACCGATAACCATGATACCGGCAGACCACCACAAGAGCGCTCGTGAGGTAGCTGTTACGAAAGGCAACATCACCATATACAAAGCCCCGTAGAGCGTAAGAATCACCATTATAGAGGTGCCGAGCGATTCCAGTAAAAGACCAAAGCCGAAGATAATGATCCCGCGAATCATGAGGTTGATTCTAGCGGTAGTTACCGCCTCAGCGCTCTTTGTTTTCCACGCTGCTTTAGTCATCAAAGAGATTGATACCCCAGCAAGCAAAGCGAAGAGCAAAGATGGGTGCCCATGAACTATGGCGTTATAGCTCTGTACATCAAACAGTGAAAAAACATCAGCTGTAGGGTAAGTATGTGCAGCAATCATACCGATAATTGCAAGCCCGCGTGCCAAGTCAAGACCCGCAAGGCGTGGTGCGGCCCCTAAGCGAGCTAACCTGCTGAAAACCGATGAGGATGGTATCTGTCCTATTGTCATAATTGGTTAGCCTAACCTAAATATCTCAACTTGAGAAGACGACATGCTTCTGCGTTTTCAGCAAGATGCCCTAGAACATCTTCATCGATGCTTAATACAGAGACCTAGAACCTTATTTATAAGGTCTTACCTCACACTAAAATCACTTAGTGAGTTCCAGCAAACTCTGCAAGAGGGCCAGAGGAGAAGATTCCTGCGGTTTCTATGCACAGATAAAAATAGGGGCAGAAACACCAATGCCTGCCGCCAAAAAATTAGTTGATACCCTAGATGGCACCTCAAATTCCACAATCCATCTGTATTCCCCCTCCACAGCCTGGAAAGAAAAAGGAGGGGACTGCAGCCGCTGAGTAATAATCCGGTTATTTTTTGGGGCAAGCGGTACGCCTAAAACACCACTAGCTGGTGAGGAACTGGTACTGTAAGCCGATCTTGAAGCAGCCACCTCATTACCTTGAGGGTCAATAAGGTACACTCTCATGGTGGGGTGCAAGGTATTTGGCGCGTTGGCGGGTAGTGAAGTGATCCCGTACTGAGTTGAGTAAGTGCGCCCAGCTCTCAAAGCACCCAAAGCCTCACCCCCTGAGCTAATAGTTGTTGAGTAACGCACTAAGGCTATACCCCCAGGGTTGGCGGTAGTAGAAGAGATGAAGTAATCCACATTATCCACCCCTCGATAAACCTTGTTTGCCTTAGGAGAGTAAAGAGAACCCTGAACAGGGTTCTCTAATGTCCAAGAAGCATCAAATCTCTTCTCATAAGACGGGCATACAGAAGCAGCATATGCTGGCACCAAGCAAGTACTAACAACAACCGGAGCAGCCCACAAGGAACCCTTTAATAGAGCGCGTCGTGATTCTTCACTTCTCTGTAAAATTCTATTGTTCATTTTTCTACCCCAGTTTACTTTCGCTCTTCATTAGGTAGTTACCTAATCTTGTTAGTACCAGATAGTACAGGCAAGTAACCTGCCTAAGTTGAAGACCCAACCTCTCCAACTAGTGATGTTTAACATGCTAGCTACAGGTGATGGTCTAGCTTTTTGAACAAGAGAAGATGCAGCAGTTCCACGAGCAAAAGTTTCAGGTACTCAGTAAAAACTATGCGAAAAATATCATACGCATGAGTTACCCAGCGTGGATTCACGGTGGAGGATAAAACGCCAGCGTATAAACGCAGCTCAGCAACCAGCACGTTGCTGACAGCCCTTACCAGCCACCTCGCCTGACCAAAACCCTAAAAATCACGCCTCTGACCTACCGGCAGAACATCATCCGAGCAGGCTACTACCAAATCTACGCCTACCACAGCATTGCAGGATGCACCATAGCAAGACCACAAGTTGAAGCCTGCCTCAAAGAACTCCGTCCAGAAGATGCCCTCGGTAAGGTGGCATATGATGGTTGCATTACCTACGCTTGATAATCAGGGAGCCTTCCGTGTCGAAGAAGACGAAGAAACAGCAGAAGAAGCTGGCTAAGGCGCTCAAGAGCCAGCATAAATTGTTGAATAAAGTTGTCAAGCAGAACAAGAAGCTGCACCGCCAGTTGCGTGTGGTACATCAGCAGCTGGACGCACTGCCCCTGGCAGCTCAGGCACCCCATACCGCGAACGATGCTCAGCCCACGCGGTCTCAACCTCACCGGGCGCCGGTAGTGAGCACTAAAGACCGCCCGGGAGCGCCAGCCCCCTTACGCAGCGGCAAATACCCCTCGCCCTACCTTCGATACAAGGTGGCGAGCGCCCTCCGCATCACGCCCACGATGATGAGCATCCGCTGTATTCCCGCAGGTGGGGCGCGGGTGGAGAGTCAGCATCTGGTCGGTGAGTACATGCGGGTTCTGGTTTCGCGTGATGGCTCTGCCCTTGCAGAGCCTGAGTTTAAGGGCAGCAAACCGGTATGGGGCAAGCCCTCCCCTACCTCACGTAAATACACTATTCGTAAATTCTGGCCTGAATCTGGTGCCATTGAGTTGGGCGTGGTCATCCATGCGAAGGGTCCGGGCACCCAGTGGGCGCAGCAGGTTCAGCCGGGCGACCCCGTTCACCTCTTAGGACCGCGCTCTGGGTACGACATCAGCGATAACTACGACTTCTACCTGTTGGCAGGTGATGAGACGGGGCTACCCGGTATGGCTCGCTGGATTGAATCTATGCCCGCCACTGCTCGGGGTGCTGCCTATATTGAGATTCCTTCTGCTGAGTCCGAGCAAGAAATTCTTGCACCCGATAATTTCGAGGTTCACTGGGTCATTCATGAAACCGAGAACTCGCTGTATCAGGCAGTGAGTTGCGCCGAGCGTCCGCAGGGTCAGGTATTTATGTGGCTGGCGGGTGAGTCCCGCTCCATTCAGCCCCTACGCCAGTGGATGCGCACCGAGCTGAATCTTGGTAAGGATCACGCTCATGCCAAGGGGTACTGGAAAGATAAAGACTAACTCAAATAGTCCCTAGCAATCTGCGCTCCCAGTTCTTCAACGTGCGGACGCGGGTCGGCCAGAGATTCTTCGAGACTCACCCCGGTACCCAGCACCGAGTAGACAGCATCGAACCCGGCATCGCTCCACTGACTCTCATCAAGTTCGCAGGCACCGCAGACTGCAAGGACGCGTGCGCCCACCTGACGGCAGGCAGCGGCAACACCGGCGGGGCCTTTGCCTTGAAGGGTTTGTTCATCGAATTTTCCCTCACCGGTAATGACCAGGTGAGCTCCGTGGAGTGCCTGGTGAAAGCCGGTAAGTTCGAAAGCGACATCAACGCCAGGTCGCATGGTTGCCCCCAAAACTGAGAGGCAGGCAAATCCTAGACCGCCGGCAGCGCCAGCACCGGCGGCTTCGCTGAAGGTGCCCCTGGCAACTTTCAGGGCTTGCTCTACGAGCTGGGCGGTATGTGCCAACAGGCTATCGAGTTCAGCAACATCAAGAGCAGATGCGCCTTTTTGTGGACCATAAATAGCAGGAGCACCGTTGTTCCCATTCAGAGGGTTAGTCACATCGGACGCCATCACAAAAGACACCTCATGCAGGCTGGGGTGCAGGGTCGAAAGATCAGCACGGGTGACGCCGCTCAGAGCAGAACCACCGTGCACAGCAGTCGGATTCTCAGACCCCACAAACCGCACCCCCAAGGCGCTGAGCATGCCCGCACCGGCGTCCGTCGTGGCAGAACCGCCCAGACCGATCACTATCTCAGATGCATCCTGTGCTACTGCGTGCAAAATGAGCTCGCCTACGCCGTAGGTGGTGGCACCGCATGCGTCCAAAGAATCCATGAGACGCAAACCGCAGGCTTCAGCCACCTCAATTACGGCTGTTTGTGTAGAGGGGTTCAGCGCATACCGGGCAGTCACCGGTGTACCTGCCGGGCCGGTAACGCGCGCAATTTTCTCTTCAAAACCTGCAGCGAGTGCAGCATCCACCGTGCCATCACCACCATCAGCAATAGGGCTGATGCGGGGAGCAAAGCCCTCCCCCAGGACTCGGCGCATACCGATAGCAAGGGCGTCCGATAGTTCGACGCCGGTGAGTGAGCCCTTGAACTTATCAACAGCAATGAGAACGGTCATGCTTCTAGTATCGCGCACCATCCACCGAGATCCTGATTTATTGCCGAAATCCTGATATAAAACAGGATTTCGGCAATAAATCAGGATCTCGATGCACAGAAGAAAAGCGAATGGCTCAACCGCATTTGGTTGAGCCATTCGCTAATCACACACACATACATACTTTGAGAAACCGTCAGGTTTCTGACCAAGAAAGTCACACAATCACTCTCTTAGCTCCCTGAGGAACCGTATGATTCAAGTATGCTCCGCCCACCTTGAAGTTGGTAGTAATCTGACTGAGAGTTACCTGTGCATCTCACAAATCTAGGGTTAACGTTCGTTGCGCCTGTAGTTATCTAAACGCTCAGGGGTAATAATTTCTAGGTTCTCTGTCAAAGGATCCCCCGGACGCCATGTTTCTCGCACCAGTAACCGTTTGGTTCTTCTGCGGGTTTTGCTACGAAAGCTAGGACGCGGCACCGTAATACTCACGGGTTGAGGTAGCTGCCAGTTGCGCCAGCGTGACAGCAGACCCAAAACGCCACAACTCAGGATTGCAACCGCCATGCCAAGGGTTGGCTGGTTGAGTGCTACGGTGAAGATAGCCATTTCGGCTGCGCCAATGAAGGCGATGGTTGCGTACAGTGAATTGCCGCCAAAAATTGAGGGAATCCTGTTGACCATCACGTCTCGTATGATCCCGCCACCCACCGCGGTAACAACCCCTAAGACGACTGCCGGGAACCAGTGCAATCCTACGCTCAGACTTTTGAGGGTGCCAGTGGCTGCCCAACAGCCCATACCCACAAAATCGACAATGAGCAGAAGACGGTCAGTGATTTTGCCGCCCAGGTCAATTGCGTAGGCGACCCCGGCAGATACAAGGGCTGCTACCCAGTAAGCGCTATCGGTGAGGGCAACGGGTAAACCGGTGTTAAGCAGGACATCGCGAATTAGCCCGCCGCCCATGCCGGATGCAACGGCAAGCATCAAAAAGCCAACCACATCAAACCGGAAGGCTCGTGCTACAGCACCGCCAAGCAGACCGTTGGCTGCAACTGCGGCAACATCAACAACGCGATACCAAAGGTCTGGGTCAAAAGTTGCCATAAATACCCCTCCCTCGTCTTTCTTCCCGTATCCTAGTACACTGCCTTGAGACCGATAACGCCACCAATAATCATGGCGAGAAAAAGAATTTTGAGAGCGGACGCACTCTCCGCCCCAGTGAGCATCTCCCAGCTGACCGTCACTATAGCACCGATACCGACCCATACTGCGTAGGCGGTACCCACGGGGAGCCCCTTGAGTGAATAGGCAAGCCCCGCCATCGAGGCGCACAGCCCAACCACGAAAATCAGGGAGGGCACCAACCGCGTGAACCCCTCAGACTTACCCAGAGCTGTCGCCCATACCGCTTCGAGAACGCCCGAAAGAATCAGAATCAACCAGTACATCTTTGCTTTCTGAGCCGTCTTGTCGCTGACCGGGTACGGCCTCCCTCGTCCGGGGTCTTGCCTGAACGGCTGAAGACCTCGAATGATATTAGCAAAGTTTCAACTCACATCATCTTCGACGAAAAAATGCTGTACACCCGACGATGTGAGGTTCTGAGAAACCCCAAAGTTTTAGTACCCTCAGAAGAGATTATTCTTCTTTCATCCAGCAAGAGGCTTGCTGTGATTGGTCTTGTTGATCCGACTGCGGGTTTGATTCTTAGCTCCCTCATTGCCGTGGCTTTTTGTTGCTGGCGGTGAGCGCTTTTGCAAGAGAGAAATGATTTACCTGCCCTAGTACATGCAACGCAGGGAATTCTTGCACTGACTGCGGGTACTTGTGTTCTTGGCGCGGTGTCTCTGGCAGAAATCTGGGGCGCCAGCCTGGTGGCACTCTTGCTGGCTTTCCTCTAAGCATTGGGCAGGTTCTCGTCAAACATTAACGAATATGGAGGGAAATCTTTTTGTTAAACACGAAGGCGAGATCCCCATACAGATCTCGCCTTCGTATTGAGTATATTCAAGGCTCAGCATTACCTTGTTTATTCAGCACACACACATTTTGCTTCACGTTCTCACCGAAGTCTTACTACTATTATGCATGCCTATTCTTGGGGGTAGTTTGAAAAAACCTGCAAGAAACCTGAGTGTTTAACGACTTCTACCTAAACACCTGAGAAAACCACCAAACCCATGAAAATAGTGAGCGGATTGAACACAAAGGCAGCCACGAGAAGAAAACTCAGCCAGAGAGTGTATTCTCTGAACTTCACCAAACCCACAAGAGCGAGTAAAGCAGCAAGACCAGCAGCAATCGACCCCAGCACCAGAGCCACCAGAAAAACAGTAACCACCACTGAGGTAGAACCCGCTGTAAAGAAGAATGCTACCAGCAGCATCAACACCGAAATACCCTCAGCAATACCGGCTGCTACTAGCATCTGCCCCGCCGGACTCAAACGTTTTTTCGCCATGCCTACAAGCATGGCAGAAACAGCGCTGGCAACACAAAAATCAAGGCATACAAAGGGACGCGCCAACCCGCTCTCGCTAAAGAGCAGGTGAGCGCGTCCTTTGAACTAACGCTAGGGGCTAACCCCTAAAAGAGTTAATTATTCAGCGACAACGTCGAGCTCAACGTTAGCAGTTACGTCTTCGTGCAGACGTACTGAAACGTTGTAAGTGCCGGTTGACTTGATTGCTGAACCGAGGTTGATTGAGCGCTTGTCAATTGAACCTGCACCAGCAGCTTCAATAGCTTCAGCTACGTGCTCAGCCTTAACGGTACCGAAGAGGCGACCATCAGCACCAGCCTTGTGAGCTACGGTGATGGGTGAAGCAGCAAGTTTAGCTGCCTGTGCCTTAGCGTCCTCAAGATTAGCCTTCGCGCGAGCCGCACGAGCTGCCTTGATTGACTCAACCTGCTTCTCGCCGCCTTTGGTCCAGGTAACAGCGAAACCGCGGGGCAGCAAGTAGTTACGTGAGTAACCGTCTTTAACGGTTACAACGTCGCCTGCAGCACCGAGACCGGTAACTTCCTGAGTAAGAATGATCTTAGCCATGTTCTTCTACTCTCCTTATTCTTTAGCGGCCAGCGCCTGAGTAGGGCAGCAGTGCAACTTCGCGTGCATTCTTGATTGCCTGAGCAATCTTGCGCTGTTCCTGAACGGTTACGCCAGTAACGCGACGAGCACGGATCTTACCGCGGTCGGAGATGAACTTACGCAGCAGTGCAACGTCCTTGTAGTCAATTACAGTAACGTCAGCAGCCTTGAGCGGGTTCTGCTTGGGTTTGGGCTTACGGATTTCAGCCTTAGCCATCGTGGTGCTCCTTATTAGTCTGGGAGCCCGCGGGTTTCAAACCGCGGGATGGTGGATATTTTGGTCTTAGTTAAAGAAGGTGAACGCGGTGAAGCGTGAGGCTCCCTTTAGAAGGGAGGCTCATCGTCAGCGCCGCCACCCCAGTCATAGTTACCGCCGGACTGAGCGCCCCACGGATCAGCTGCGGGAGTAGCAGGTGATGTTGCAGGAGTAGCAGATACCGCGTTAAAGCCACCGCCGGTGTTGCCACCGTTGTTGTAGCCATTACCGCTACCAGCGTTGAACTGGTTAGCTGCCGGGGCTACTGGGGCGTTATTGTAACCGCCCTGCTGACCGCCGAAGCCGCCATTTTGCCCGCCTGCGTTGTAACCACCCTGACCACCGCCATTGAAGCCACCGTTTGCAGCGCCACCGTAGTTGTTACCACCGTTGCGCTGATTGCGGTTGACCGAAGCGGTTGCGAAACGGAGTGAGGGACCAATTTCTTCGATCTCTAGCTCCATTGAGGTGCGGCGTTCGCCTTCTTTAGTTTCGTATGAACGGGACTTCAAACGGCCCTGCGCGATAACGCGCATACCCTTCTTCAGGGTTTCGGCGATGTTCTCCGCAGCATCACGCCAGGCGGACGCGCGCAGGAAGAGGGTTTCGCCCTCTTTCCACTCACCAGACTGACGGTCAAAGACGCGCGGGGTTGATGCGATCGTGAAGTTAGCTACCGCTGCACCGTTGGGGGTGAAACGAAGCTCGGGATCGCCAGTGAGATTACCAATGACGGTAATAACGGTATCGCCGGCCATAATCAGCTCCTGTTAATGTCGAAAGAAGTATTACTTGAAAGGGTAGACTCACCGACTGACATTTTAGGGTCTAGTAACCGTGCCAGCGGGAGAATTTTCAAGAATTTACTTTGCAGAGATCTGCTGATCTTCCGGGCGGATGATCTTGGTGCGCATGACAGATTCGTTCAGGTTCAGAACGCGGTCAAGCTCAGCAGCAGTCTCAGGGGTTGCAGTGAAGTTAACGACTGCGTAGATACCTTCGGACTTCTTTTGGATTTCGTATGCCAGACGGCGACGACCCCAGATGTCCATGTTGTCTACGGTGCCGTTGTCTTTGGTGACAACTTCGAGGAATTTCGAGAGGGTGGGCTCTACAGCCTTGTCCTCTACCTCGGGATTGAGGATAACCATCAGTTCGTATGCACGCATGATTAAACCCCTCCTTTGGGCTAAACGGCTATGGGATTTCCATAGCAGGAGTATCTTCTAGTTCTGTGTGCCTCGCGGGGATTGGCCGGTTGGCTACACAGACTCATTCAACTTTACAGTAGTGCGGCGGCTTTGGGCAGGGCTGAACAAGGTTTTCTAGCAACTTCGGTGCAACTCACACTAATTACGCCCCTGCTATTTACCGACGCGCGCACCTACGCCAAGAACGCGCCGCTTACCCGATAGATATCAAGAAAGCAGCGCGTCCTAGTAGCTAAGAACTAAGCAGTTTTAGTAGCGGTAGCCCTGATTGGCGCGGACGGTGGCAATAGCATTGAGGATTCGCACACGCAGGGGAATGGTAAAGATGTCAATAAACATCAAAAAACCCCAGAAGAAGAGGGGAATGTACCCGATAAAAAGAGCGACAGTGAGTGAGCCGATACCAAAGAGAGCCAAGTAGATGATTCCCATAAAAGGCGCATTCAGGTAGAACTTATGAATACCTAGCCCCCCCCAAGAAGAACCAGAGCACGTAGGCAACAATCAAGGATTTCGACCTCACCACAACCTGCGGGGTGGCACCCCACAGAACGTTTGACTGACCCCAGCTTGCTCGTTCTTGGTCAGTAATAGGGGTAGGAATATAGTGATCGGGTTGCTGACTCATAGCCCTCCATCTGTAGGTGCGAAATGTGTTACTGCGAGATGCTTTCTGCGTCCTGCAATGACACGTCAATTTTCGCGCTGTTACCTGTAGATTCTACCCGCGCGTCAATTGCGGCTTCGATAGTTTCACGTTGAGCTTTACCGTCGATTTCGTAGGTTAGCTCGAAGACAACGGGGGAGCGTTTCTCAGCTTCCCAGACAGTGGGCTGCTCAAAGTTTTGAGCAAGGACGAGGGCAGGTCGATTCACGAGTTTCCAGCGGACCTTCTCGACCACCACGCGCTCATCAACATCACTGTCACTTTCGCTGTCATCATCTACTGCGGGAACAGCAACCCTACCCCGCAAAGACATTCCGTTTTCTACATATTTCTCAGATGAGGGGCACCCACTGGGCGATAGACTGCGGGCTTCAGCGCACCTTTTAACCAGCCTGCTCACCTCTTCATCAACCTCGGACCACATGCGAGATGAGGGACGAACCCCTAGTGACAGCGATTCCACTTTATTGTCAGTCAAGGCTACACTGAAGGGCTTATTCATGCCTACCAAGGAATAATATGAACCCTTAGGTGTGTCTAACTGATATTCACCGGGCAGAAGGACAAGACCCCACTGGGTAGCTCCACTAGGCATTACAGCCCCCTGACCGGCACCTAAATCAGTTTTCACACCGTTCACAGTTACCGCATCCAGCGGCAGCGGAGCCTCAATAGGCTGCACTATTTGCGTGGGGTTAACCAGCTGCCACTCGTCATTCAAAAGCCCCTCTTTTTCAAGACGCTCCACAGGAATATCAACGGTATGCCACTGGTCATGCACCTTGACCTCAACATGCGCTACAGCCTGATTCACACCGGCGGTCTCAACATCCTTAATACGGTGATCTTCGATACGCCCTGTTGACCTGCGGTAAGCGGCGCTTTTAATGAAGATTTTGTGATCGGCGGTGAAAACATCTTTATCAAGGGCAGAGAAATAGCTACCGCGCTCCAGTGAGCGCAAGTAGGAGTTCACTGCCTGCTCGGGAGTGCTATTGGTCGTGAGGTGATTGGTAATCGACGCGACCACTGCACCCACCAGCGCCAAGGAGAAAGCAACAAGCAACAAGCGGTTGCGCACAGTAATGCGATCCCTGGCGGTGAGAATACCCGCAATCACCTTAGGCGGCTTGTAGTTGCGGCGGGGCTTAGGTTTCTTGCCCGCAGAAGAAAGGCGGCTCTTGCCAGCCTGAGAGCTTTGAGGCGATGACTCAGCCACAAGAACCTCTTTCTCTTATCAATATCTAAATTATAAGTTTACTGTTTACGGGCGCCCGGGCTGACCAGCCCGCTCTCATAGGCGAAAACAACCACCTGCACGCGATCTCGCACATCGAGTTTAGTCAGAATAGAACGCACGTGGGTTTTCACTGTTGTCTCAGAGACGAAGAAACGCTGGGCAATTTCAGCATTCGACAAACCCTCAGCAATAGCGCCAACCACCTCGTACTCACGCTTGGTCAGCAGAGCCAGCTGACGTTTGTACCGTGCGTCCGACTCTTGAGCAGCAGGACGCGCGATGTACTCTTCTACCAGTTTTTTAGTGATGCGCGGGGCAACAATAGAATCTCCCGCACTCACCACCTGAACGGCACGAACCAACTCATCAGGTTCTGAGTCTTTGAGCATGAAAGCACTCGCGCCAGCACGCAGACCGGAGAAAGCATACTCATCCAAATCAAAGGTGGTCAGAATAATGACCTTTGAATCGGTCTCAGCAGTAATCTTAGCGGTGGCGTCAATGCCGTTGAGCAAGGGCATACGAACGTCCATGAGCACAACATCGGGTGCTAATGAACGAGCCAGATCGTACCCTTCAAGACCGTTCGCACCCTCGCCAACCACCTGAATATTATCGGTGGACTCCAAGACCATCTTGAAGCCCATACGAATGAGGGGCTGATCGTCAACAATAACAACTCTTATCTGAGGTGCCATATATACCCTCCTAGCTATTATTCCATGCCAAATGGGCTTTAACCTGCCAGCCACCCTCTTCGTGAGGGCTTGCTTGCACCGTACCACCGTAGAAAGCAGCGCGCTCTCTCATACCCGCAATGCCCTTACCAGACCCAATGCTGGGTGGCAGAGAATCACACAGTAGCGACCCATCATTAATGATAGTCAACCAAATATCTGGCAGGTTAACCTCCACCTTCACACTAATATGCTGGGTATTTTGCCCATATCGCAAAGCATTGGTCAGTGACTCCTGCACAATACGGTAAAGACTCAACCGCAGATTGTTATCAGAGGGGATCTCTTGCCCCTCGTGTACAAATCTCGCCTTCATGCCGGTGCTAGCAAAAGACTCGGTTAGCACCCGCAGGTTATCCACCGCTTTTTCTTCCGCACCCTCGGCGGGGGCTAGACGCGCATCCTCACCCTCATCAGAACGCAATACACCCAAAGTGCGGCGCATATCAGCAAGTGCGGTGCGCCCCGTCGTTGAAAGCTCTTGAAGAACCTCACCGGCTTTTTCGGGGTTCTTAGCGGCAACGAACCTAGCCCCATCAGCAAGAGTAATCATCACTGTGAGAGAGTGGGCGATTACATCGTGCATCTCGCGAGCAATGCGATTGCGTTCCTCAGCAGCAGCCAGAACCTGATTCTGTTTAAACCCAGCCAGAAGCGCCTGTTCAAACATGCGGTTGCGGTGTACCGCGCGTCCCACCAAAAAGAGGGTGATGTAGAACAGAGCAATAGAAATGATGTCCCCTGCAATGTAGGGGAAATCCGTTGTTGCTGACTCCACCCCTTCAGAGAACTCAACGCTAATGAGATCCCCAGAGTTGTTGATGGAGCGCAGATAGAGCAACACCTGCGTAGATATAGCCATAAGGGAATACAAAATACATCCCAGTAGACCCCGCCTAAAAGGCTCACGTGAACCCAGGGTGTACATAAAAACCCATGAGGTAGCACCGCTGACCACATTGTTCAGTGGGAATGCTACAGCAATCAAATCGACAACACCGCTAGCTAACAAAAGCCACAATGAGTAGCGGTTGCGCCAGAAAATCCCCAGAGAAAAGAGAACGCCCAGTGATACCACCAGTAGAAGCTGAGCCCCTTGACTCAAACCTGGGGCTTGACCCGCGTCAGAATCCCCTGCCAATACCTGAGACGCTGACCCCACCACAAAAGACAACAGGTGCATAACCACCAGTGCCACATTAATAATGCCGGGATGCTCATTAACCCACCGCAGCAGCGGGCCGCGTCTTTTCGCCAGCAGGCGCTGACCCTCCTCAGAGAAATCAGCGCCTGCCGGTAATGTTTCATTAGCCTTCTTCAAGGCTTCTACAGCTTTCTACTTGGAATCCGTAAAACGGAATCGCAGGTATCCCAAAACTGCCGGGACAACACACCAAATGGCAAGGTATCCCGCTGCTTCAAGATTATTGTGTTTAGCGTCGGCTGCAACTTCGTAGGCCACCATGCTGTGCCCTAATAAGTTAGGCATGTAGGGCACCATATTAGTAGCCCATTCAAAACCTCCAGCAAAAAGCGCAAACATAATCGGCAAGACAAAGAGGCAAGAAACCACTAATACGATGCCGCCGGCATTATTACGCATGAGAGCGCCAAAGCCAATTCCCATCCACGCAAGCATCATGAAGTAGGCGGCTACTGCCAAGCAGTTGTAGAGCACACCAACTTCAAAGGGGTTAGCATCACGTATTGCAGGTTCAAGAATCGCGTAAGAAGCAAAGAACCCAAGCAACGACAGTACGAAGCCCAAGGTGAAGCTGTAAACACTCACCATCAGTAGCTTGGCGAAAAATACCATGGAACGTTTAGGTACTGTGGCCAGAGTAGTACTTATAGACCGCGTGGCATATTCAGAAGCAACAAAGACCACGGCAATAGATGCAATCAGCATATTTGCCATATCCATGCTCACTGCACCGTTAGAGAAAACGTCATTCGCGAAACTTGTAGCTGCGGACTGATCCACAGATCCGGCAGGCAAGCCCTCCATCTCTGCGGCAGACAGGGCACTCTTGTACATGCTGTTAATAAACAGACCGCCCAGCATGGCGAAACCGATAACCACCACAGCCAAGACGCCGGTCATCACCCAGTTGGTGGTGAGAGTGCGGAACTTAAGAAATTCAGAACGCACAACACCAAAGAACGAGAGTTTCTTGTCCGCGTACCGCGAAGCCTTCGGGGAAAAAGTTGTAGTAGTCATTTACTCGCCTTTCGAGCCCCAGGGGGTCTGGGCTTTCTCATACATGGTTGCTGGTGCTGCCTGCGGGGTGACGCTGGGGTTACCACCGTCCGTAATCACAGAACCTGCAGGCTCAAAACCACCAGAGTGGTACTCAACGTCATCGCGGGTCATCTGCATATAGACCTCTTCAAGGGTCGCAATCTGCGGAGTGAGCTCGTGAAGCACAATGCCTGATTCCATAGCTCTACGGGCAAGGTCACGGGCATCTACACCACTGACCATAAGACCGTCAGTTTCCACCGGGGTAATGGTGAGTTCCTCGGCAGTGGGAGCACCGTCTCGCAGGATGCGCTCAAGCTGCTCACGCGCGTCCGCACGTACCAGCAGACGGGAGTTATCTGCCTGCTCCAAAAAGTCTTTGATAGAGGTGTTAGCCAGTACCCTACCGCGGCCGATTACTACGAGGTCGTCAGCGGTCTGCGCCATTTCGCTCATCAAGTGTGATGAAATGAGGACGCATTTGCCCTCGGAGGCTAGGTGACGGGCAAGGTTGCGTACCCAGATGACGCCCTCGGGGTCGAGACCGTTAACGGGCTCATCAAGGATAACGTTCTGAGGGTCGCCCAACAGCGCACCGGCGATACCCATGCGCTGCCCCATACCCAAGGAGAAACCCTTAACTTTTTTCTTGGACACGGCACTCAGACCGGTCATCTCGATAACCTCATCAACGCGGCTCTTAGGGATACCGTGGGTGAGAGCCAGCGAGCGCAGGTGCTGCATGCCGGAGCGGCCGGGGTGCATGGCTTTTGCATCCAGCAGGGCACCGACTGATGCTAGCGGTGATGAGAGCGAGGTGTATTTTTGACCGTCAACGAGCGCAGTGCCTGAGGTGGGATTTTCGAGCCCGATGAGCATGCGCATGGTGGTGGATTTTCCGGCGCCGTTGGGGCCGAGGAATCCGGTGACTTTGCCGTCAGGCACGGTGAAGCTGATGTCGTTGACAGCTACTTTGTCACCGTATTTTTTGGTGAGGTTCGTGACTTCTAACATTGCGAACTTCCCTCCCTGTGTCAGCGAATGTGTTGGTGCTCTTCTAGGTTCATACTACGGCACTGAATGGGGACGTGTAAGGTTCTGCGGGCTGATTTTAAGGGAAAGTAGAGCTAGCTCTACCCTCCTTGCGGACGATTTTTCGGTGGATTTTAGGGGCTTATGAGAAAACCCCACCTGCGCAGGTGGGGTTTTCGTCGTTAACCGGTGGGGGGGGAGTTATGAGGTGGTTTCTTGTTCTGCCCACCATGATTTGAGGCGGTTGGTTGCTTCTTCTTCGCCGAGGGCGCCTTCGTCTAGCCTCATGTTGAGAAGGTATTTGTAGGCTTTGCCGACTGCGGGGCCGGGTTTGATGCCTAGGATTGCCATGATTTGCTGACCGTCGAGGTCAGGACGCATGGCGTTGAGTTCTTCTTGTTCGGCGAGTTCTTCGATGCGGCGTTCGAGGTCGTCGTAGGCGCGGGCGATTTTGTTGGCTTTGCGTTTATTGCGGGTGGTGACGTCCGCCCGGGTGAGGCGGTGTAGACGCTCCAGTAAATCGCCGGCGTCGCGCACATAGCGGCGTACGGCCGAGTCGCTCCAACCGGCGTCACCGTACCCATAGAAGCGCATGTGCAGCTCGACGAGGCGAGCGACCGCTTTGATGGTGTCGTTATCAAAGCGTAAGGCGCGCATGCGTTTTTTGGTGATTTTGGCTCCCACGACGTCGTGATGCAAGAAGCTGACGGTGCCGTTGGGTTCAAATTTGCGGGTGGCCGGTTTACCGCAGTCATGCATGAGGGCGGCAAAGCGCAGTACAAAGTCGGGGGCGGGTACCGCACCGTCGGCACCGGTTTCTTGGGCTATGGCCTGTTCCATGACGGTCAGGGAGTGCTGGTAGACGTCCTTGTGGTGGTGTTCATCAGCCTCTAGTTTGAGGGCCGGGATTTCGGGCAGAATGTAGTCGGCAAGCCCGGTGTCTACCAGCAAGTCGATGCCGCGGCGGGGGGAGTCAGCCAGAATAAGTTTGGTCAGTTCATCGCGCACGCGCTCCGCAGAGATGATTTCAATGCGTCCTGCCATGTTCTTCATGGCGTCGAAAACATCGTCAGCGAGCGCATAGTTGAAGCGGGCAGCAAATCGGGCGGCGCGCATCATGCGCAGGGGATCATCGGAGAAAGAGGTTTCGGCGGCGCCGGGGGTCTGGATGATTCCAGCTTCGAGGTCGCGGGTGCCCCCATAGGGGTCTACGAGTTCAAGAGTGGGTAGGCGTAGCGCCATGGAGTTAATGGTGAAGTCGCGGCGAAAGAGATCGTCGTTGAGGTTATCGCCAAAAGCTACGGTGGGCTTGCGTGAATCAGGGTCGTAAGAATCTGCCCGGTAGGTGGTGATTTCTACGGTTTCATCGCCTTTACGAATACCGATGGTGCCAAAATCGCGCCCGATATCCCAGGTCGCATCTGCCCATTCGGCCGTTATCTCTAGGGTTTGGTCGGGGGAAGCGTTAGTGGTGAAATCAAGGTCGATAGCTTTCGTACCCAAGATGAGGTCGCGCACGGGCCCGCCTACCAGTGCCAGTTCAAAGCCGTGGCGGGCAAAGAGCTCCCCCAGTTCAAGGGCAATGGGGTCAATGTGTGATGTCTTAAAATTCGCAACCATAGTGCCTTAATCGTGCCAGATGTTTGGGTGTTCGGCATACTTTGAGGTGTTTGTCAGAAGGTATCTTGTGAAAGCGGGCAAAAGGTAGGGCAAGTTTTCGGTAAGGTAGTAACATGACTTTTCCAGTACCTAGAGCACCAAAGAATCGGGTTGTGACACCTGTGTCGATGCTGCCTACGGTTGAGGAAATCTCTGCTGGCGGCGTGATTGTTGATTTTGAGAAGCCTTCTTTGCCGGTAGCGATTATTGCCCGAGTGAACAGGGGCGGACGTGTGGAATGGTGTCTGCCGAAGGGGCACCCTGAGGGTGTTGAGACGAACGAGGACGCCGCTGCCCGCGAAATTGAAGAAGAGACGGGCATCGCCGGTGATGTTTTAGCTTCTCTGGGTAGTATTGATTATTGGTTTACGGTGGGTGGTCACCGGGTTCATAAAACGGTGCATCATTTTTTGTTGAATGCAACGGGCGGGTATTTGACCACCGAGAAAGATCCTGATCACGAGGCAGTTGATGTTGCCTGGGTTGATATTAATGATCTGGGCCGTAGGCTTTCTTTTCCGAACGAGCGTCGCATCGCTGAGATTGCGCGTGAGTACATTATTCATCAGCTTTCCTAGGTTTGTGGGGGGCTGGTTAGCGGCAGTGAGGGCTTGTTGTGGCGCGTACCGGTGCTTTATCGAGCGCAATTATGGCTGCGGGAACGATGGTTTCTCGTGTGCTGGGTTTTGTTAAAACTTTTCTGATTACCATTGCTTTGGGTTCGGCAACAACGGTGGGCGATGTTTTTGAAACATCGAACACTTTGCCGAACCTGATTTATGTGTTGGTGGCTGGCGGTATTTTCAATGCGGTGTTGGTGCCGCAGATTATTAAGGCTGCTAAGCACGATGACGGTGGCTCTGATTTCGTCTCGCGTTTGGTGACGCTGGCGGTGACGGGTATTTTTGCTGTCACTGTGGTGGTTGTGGTGTGCGCGTGGCCGATTATTACGGTGATGGGACGCGGCTGGTCGCCGGAGCAGCGCGAACTCGGTTTCATTTTTGCGCTGTGGTGTTTTCCGCAGATCCTTTTTTACGGCATTTACACCATTATTGGTCAGGTGCTCAATGCCCGCGGTGCTTTTGGCTGGTTCATGTGGGCGCCGGTAGTCAATAACGTTGTAGCGATTATTGGTGTGCTGGGCTTTATCTGGGGCTTTGGTGCTCAGCGGATGAGCAACCCGCCGCTACATTCTTTGGAGTCGTGGACGTCCACCCAGACCCTGGTATTGGCTGGTTCAGCGACCCTGGGCGTTATTTGTCAGGCACTCATTTTGTTGTTGCCCCTGCGTACAGTGGGCTTGAAATTGCGCCCGAAATTCAAGTGGCGCGGCATGGGCTTGGGCGATTCAGCCAAGCTGGCAGGCTGGACGCTTGCTACCGGCATCGTCTCTAATCTCGCTTTTCTCTACCTGACCCGCGTTGCCGCTGGTGTAACCGGTGCTCGCGCGGAATACCTTGAACAGGGCATCCCGATTCTGGGTGTAGCGGCACTGAACTACTCTTCAATGCTCTACTCCCTGCCCCACGGCGTCATTGGTCTCTCCATTGCCACCGTGCTCTTCAACCGTATGTCTGAAGCCTCACAGGGCGACGACGCAGCAGGTCTGCGCCACGCCCTCTCAGCGGGTCTGCGCGTAGCCTCTGTTGCCACCGTCTTCTGCGCCGTAGCCCTAGTAGTGTTCGCTGGTCCCGTCGGCATGATCTTCTCAGGCGGCGACCCCGTCGTTGGTGCCCAAATCGGTCAGGTCCTCGCCGTTATTTCCCTCGGCGGGCCCTTTTTGACCATCGCCTTCATGATGGGCAGGGTCTTCTACGCCCAAGAAGACGCGAAAACCCCCTTCTACATTCAAGTATTCTCAGCCCTACTCATTGTCGTCGCAGGCTTCGCAGCCTCACAAGTAGACGCCCGCTACACTATCTTCGCCCTGGCAGGCACCTACGCCACCCAGAACATCTTGGCGGTCTATCTCAGCCACCGCGTCCTTGCCCGCCGACTCGGCGACTACGGGCAACGCGATATCGTGCGTACCCACGCGCAGGTTGCGCTCGCGTCCTTCTGCTCAGCCCTGGTAGGGGCAGTTGCCCTGTGGTTGCTTGGCGGCTTTAGCTTCGCGGGTTTCGCCTGGCAGTCCCAGCTAACCGCCCTACTCGCTGTCGCTGTTGGCGGCGTTGTCATGGCCATCGCTTACTATGCCTTCCTGCAAATCTTCCAGGTGCGCGAATTTGACCAGTTAGCTGACCCGATTCGCAGCAAACTCGCACGCCGCTAACACAACACCACTGTGCAGTACGGAGCAGTCGCACGATAGCCGTCACAAACATAACGTGAACCGTTAGCTACGGTTCACCGGGTATTATTTGAAGTTACAGCCTTAACTTTGCATTCTAAGGCAGCAATATTTATAGGGGAGGGCCCTTGTCGCAACCATTCACACCAGGTACCGTGCTCGGTGAGCGTTACAACATCACCGGCAAAATCGTTGAAACCAGCGACGGTGTTTATATTTACGATGGTCAAGATCAGGTACTGGGTCGCAGTGTCTCTATTGTCGCAGCCAGCGCAGGACGCGGTGAGCAGCTTCTCGCTAACGCCCGCACGGTTGCTGCCTCCCCGCGCACTAACGTTCAGATTCTTGATCTGGGCCAGTCAGAGAACACCGCTTATCTGATTACTTCACATACCCGCCCGGCTATACTTACCGAATCTCTGGTACACGCTAATGCGGCGCAAAATGCAAACGACACCAACGCCCTCGGCGAGCATATCTTCGGTGACACCGCCTCCCACGCCGGCGAAAACAGCTACGTAAAGGTGGAATCAGAAAAGCCCACCCGCCGAGCAGAACCCCTTGAAGCGTCAAGGTCTGTAGCAGCCCCCGCCGCGGCAACCGCTGCAAGCGCCCTCAAAGAACCCGCCTATAGCGCCGAGACAGCCTACGAAACCACCTACGAACCCGACGAGTTCGAGGTAGAGCACGACGAGGACGACGAAGATTCCGGCTCAGGCATGTGGTTGCTCGCCATCGCCGCAATCATCTTGCTTCTGATCGGTGCGGCTGTCGTATACTCACAACTCGGCAGAATGGTCGATGAACCAGAAGACACAGCTGCCATTCCCACCGCAACCGCTACAGCCACTACATCCATTGCAGCCAGCGCGTCCGCAATCCCCTCACCGGAACCCACCGAAACCAAAGAAGAACTCCCCAAACCCGTAATCTCCGGCGTCAGCCGTCTCTCCCCCGCCAATCCCACCTTCATGGCAGATCAGGATGGCACCCTGGGGCACATGACCGACGGCAACCCCAACACCCAGTGGATGAGCTACGGGTTTGGCTCCCCCAACTTCGGCGGGCTGGTCAATAACTTCGCAATCTCCCTGGAGCTCAAAGAAGAAACCACCGTCTCTGAACTGGTCATCAACCAGGTCTCAGGCACCGGTGGCAGCTTCACCGTCTTCACCAACAGCACCAACTCGCTCGACGGCGCTACAGAGGTAGGTTCAGGCACCTTCACCGCCGCCGAAATCACCACCAAACTCAACGAAGAAGCGCAGAAGGGCGAAACCCAGTTCGTCATTATCCGCTTCGACCAGGCGCCTCTGCTTGCCCAGCCCATCACCCCCGCCTACGTGTACGGCTTGCGCATCGCGGAGCTCTCCGTCAACTAACGCCTCACAGCTCAGGACGCGCCTTCGCCCACCCGTTCATTCACCGGGCGAAACGCGCGTCCTTGTAGCGTTAAAAGGGCAAGCAACCGGCACTACCGGCTGAGCCCTATAGAATACTTCGCGCTTTTGGAATAATCGATACTGATCCCGGGTTTAACCCGGTGTAAGCACATGCCCCACAGACGAAAGGCGTTTTAGTGAGCACTTCTCTACCCTTCGGCAACGTTTTTGCCGCGGCAAGCGTCAATCTTAACTCTGCAGGTGAAGACCCCGTTCAGGCACAGCCTACAGGCACCACCGATGAGACCGTTCACGATGTCATCATCGTCGGTTCAGGCCCTGCCGGGTACACCGCCGCGATTTACACCGCACGAGCCAACCTCAACCCCATCGTCTTCGCATCATCCATCTCCCCCGGTGGCGATCTGATGACCACCACCGAGGTTGAGAACTTCCCCGGCTTCATCAACGGCATCATGGGTCCTGAGCTCATGGGTAATCTACAGGCGCAGGCAGAACGCTTTGGTGCGGACATCCGTTTTGAAGACGTCGCTTCCCTTGAGCTTGAGAGCGATGTTAAGACTGTTACCCTCACCGACGGCAGCGTTTTCCAGGCGAAATCAGTCATTATTTCTACTGGTTCTGAGTACCGCAAACTCGGTGTAGACGGTGAAGAGCGCCTCAGCGGTCACGGCGTCTCATGGTGCGCCACCTGCGACGGTTTCTTTTTCAAAGAAAAAGCACTTGCCGTTGTAGGCGGTGGCGACTCCGCCTTGGAGGAGGCGCTGTTCCTCACCAGCTTCGCGTCAAAGGTTTACATTGTGCACCGTCGCGATGCTTTCCGCGCCTCAGAAATCATGGCTCAGCGTGCTTATGACAACCCCAAGATCGAGATTCTGTGGGACTCAGAAATCGCCGCCATTGAAGGCGAGAACAAAGTGGAGTACGCAACCCTGCGCAACACTCGCACCGGCGTTGAGTCACGACTCGATATTGAGGGTGTTTTCGTTGCTATCGGTTCTGATCCCCGCACTGATTTGGTCAAAGACAAATTGGAACTGACCGCGCAGGGAACCATTCGCGTTGATGGTCGTTCCTCATGCACTTCTATCCCCGGTGTTTTCGCAGCAGGTGACGTCATCGACCCCACCTACCGCCAGGCAATCACCGCGGCAGGTTCTGGCTGTGCAGCAGCCATTGATGCCCAGCACTACCTGGAATCACTGTAAACACCCGCGCCCACCGCGCACTATAAGATTTACCCGCACAACAACCTCTAGGAGTAGATAATGAGCAAAGCTCTCGCAGTTACCGATTCAACCTTTGGTGAAGAAGTTTTAAAGTCAGATATCCCCGTGATCGTAGACTTCTGGGCTGAATGGTGCGGTCCCTGCCGCATGGTTGGCCCCGTACTCGATGAAATCGCTGGCGAGCACGAAGGTAAAGTCAAGGTTGTCAAGGTCGATGTTGAAGCTAACCAAGCAACCGCTATGAAATACGGCATCACCTCTATTCCCGCAATCTATGTCTTCAAAGACGGCGAAGTAGATAAGCAGACCGTAGGTGCTAAGCCCAAGCCCGTTCTGCTCAAGGAGTTCGAGGACTACCTCAAGTAAGCGCTCCTTGCCCCCTCAGCGCCCCCTGTTTCACGTGAAACAGGGGGCGCTTGTGTATGCCAACCGCATAAATGCTTCACGAAATAAGTAAGACTAGTAAATCTTGCTAATCTTATTTTTATGACACAGCAAAACATACTTACACCCCCTGAGATGGTGAGCACCCTCGTCAATTCCATGGAGACGAAGGCAGAAACACCCACCCTCAAACTCATCACTCAGGCACTAGCTGGCGGCGCGTTCATCGCTCTTGGCTTCGCTTTTTACATCAACACCATTACCGGCGCTGGTTCCATCGTCCCCCAGGGCATTTTGAAACTCATTGGTGGTGCCACATTCTCGGTGGGCATCATGATGGTAATTATTACCGGCGCTGAGCTTTTTACCTCCACCACCATGAGCCTCACTGCTCGCCTGTCAGGGCGCATCTCGTGGTTCAACTGGGCACGTCACTGGCTGTGCTCCTACGGTGGCAATTTCATTGGCTCCATGATGGTTGTAGCGCTGTGCTACTACGGTGGCTTGCACCTGCGCAACGATGGCGGCTGGGGCGAAACCATTATTAGCACCGCAATGATAAAGACGTCATATTCCTGGGGTCAGGCTTTTGCTTTGGGCATCGGCGCTAACTTCCTGGTGTGCGTAGCTGTTTTTATGTCACTGTCAGGACGCACCACTTTTGACAAGCTCGCATCAGCACTTGGCCCCATCACGGCTTTCGTGGCTCTCGGTTTCGAGCACTCTGTAGCGAATATGTACCTTATTCCTTACGCTATTTTTATTAGCGATGATCCCACCCTGAATTGGACCGCTTTTATCTTCTCTAACCTTATTCCGGTAACTCTCGGAAATATTGTTGGTGGCGGCATCTGCATGGGTCTTTACCAGTGGGTTATCCACGAACGCATGGGTAAAAAGAAAGCCTCGCAGGTTTAACAATCTGCCAAAAACAAAAACCCTCCACTTCTATATAAAAGTGGAGGGTTTTATTATACGCAACCCTAAAACACCTGACAGGATCATAAGATACGCCTCCTACGCATCGAATGCATCCGGGTATTACTAAAAACTTGACAGCGAAGCGGGGCAGAGAGAGCCATTCACCAACAGATAGATTATAAGGTTTACTCAAAAGTCATATAAACAGCTCCGAACGCGGCAACGGTGAACTAACCTTCTTACCTAGTTCGCCGACGCTCACAAGGCAATTCACATCCCGGCTCACAGGAGGGTTATCCATAGGGGATTTCGGCGGCCGCTTACCCTTGTATACTGGGATGTTTGCGGTGGGGCGAGGGTTGGCATTTTATGCTACTGGTAGGACTTTGAATAAACCTACAGAAACCCACCGACACCGGGAACAAAATTATTCATCCACTGGTTGATTTTGTTCCCGGTGCCAACCAGTTGGCATTTCCCGCGCGTCCATCTTTAGTTGTTTTCACCTACCTTATGAACAAACTTTAAATAACTTATGTTATTTATATCTCTCTTATAATTTTCTTGTATAGAAGAAGTGTAAAAAAATTAAAGAAACTATGATTTCAATTGAGAATTTTACAAATAATTCTAATCATCAGGCAGAAAACTTAATGACAGCAAGCATAGTCATTAAAAAATTATAAAAATATTTAAAACTTTTCACGGTGTATTTTATAAATAATAGAATTTACATTCTATTAAAATGCTTATAAAAACTTTTATATCCCGACCTTACACATAGACAATTCTTTGTGATAAAGCGTTGCCAGTGGAAAGGACGATCCGCAAGCGTCCCAGAGAAGCATCCATCAAGAACTGCCTATAAGCTAGTGAGTATGGGAAACTATGTACCCCCGTTACGAGGATTTTGACGATTTCAGGTCTGAGCCCCTCATTCGCGCCAGGTTCAGGGCATACCAGATAGCCTGCTGGCAGGGATACCTAGGCACCCACGAGTTCTTCTTGGGTCACTCACTGCGTGGCTGGGGCATTCTGCTCTTTACATCGGTTCTTTCAACGCTCTCATTCTCGAACCGATAATTGGCGTTTTTCTCCTACTGGCAGCCGGGGGCTACTCAATCTAGCCAGTATTCGCACTATTGCAGCAACAGAGCCTCACGTTAGCGAATCCTACGGGCAGCCCTGCGACTCTGTATTTTTCGCCCTCCACATGGTAGGGTGGCTTTCAATTCTCTAGGACGTAAACTTCTGGAGAGGTAAAGAACCACAGACCCAGCACCCACCGATGGGCTCTCATAAGATTTAGTGACAATTCTCCCTGTCGGTTTCACTCAAAATTTCAGACAGCGCACGGTGTTTCACGTGAAACATGAACACACAAAAGCGGTGGGGACGCATCCACAATGCTGCCCCACCGCTTAAGTTTTCTGCGGAGAATCCGGTCTTAGGAATCCATCTGCGGATCAAGCACCGAAATAATACGATTGAGATCTTCCACAGACGCGAACTCAATTGTCATCTTGCCCTTGCGCGCACCCAGCTGAATCTTCACGTTCGTGTCGAGCTTGTCTGCAAACGCGTCCGCTATGTAGTCAAGACGCTCGTGGTGCTTCTGCGGCTGTGCGGGTTTGCGTGCAGGTTTAGAATCTGAGGAACCCACCGCGAGAACCATTTCTTCAACAGCACGCACCGAAAGACCCTCATTAACAACCTTTTGAGCTACTCTTTCAACCTCTGCGGCGCTCTTGAGACCCAGCAGGGCTCGCGCGTGACCGGCAGAGAGTACGCCAGCTGCTACCCTGCGCTGTGCCAGCGCAGGCAACTTTAACAGGCGAATAGTGTTAGAAATCTGCGGACGCGACCGCCCGATGCGCTGCGCCAGCTGCTCCTGGGTAGTTCCGAACTCGTCCAGTAACTGCTGGTAAGCAGCTGCTTCTTCAATGGGGTTCAGCTGGCTACGGTGCAGGTTTTCCAGCAGAGCATCACGCAAGAGATCAACGTTCTTAGTCTCGCGAATAATGGCTGGAATTGTGGTGCGACCAGCCCGCTGACTAGCCCTCCAGCGGCGCTCACCCATGACCAGCTCGTACTTCTCAGGAGCGTTAGTGTCTTCGCTAGGTCGCACTACAATGGGCTGCAGGATGCCGATTTCCTGGATTGAGTGTACGAGCTCCTGCATATCGTGTTCGTCAAAATCAATACGCGGCTGTTTGTGGTTGGGGTGAATATCAGCGATTTTAAGTTCGACAAACTTCGCGCCGGGTACGGGAACCAGAGTATCTGCGTTCTCAGAGCCGAAGAAAAAGTCGGCTGGACGCTTGGTTGCCCCGGCGCTACGCAGGGCAACTCCCATGTCAGCACGCTTTTTCTTCGTTTCACGTGAAACATTGTTCTTAGGCTTCGATGCTTTATTCACGTCCGGCTCGACAGTATTGCTTTCAGTGGGTCTCTCAGCAGCTTGCTCAACTGGCGCAGTCGCAGGCTGACGGGTCTTCCTCGGGGTTGAGATGCGAGGCTCGACAGATTTTTCTGTAGCTGAAGAACCCACCGTGGTATCAGCTTGCTGATGCTCTGTCTGGCTCTTCTGCTCTACCGGCTCCTGCTCTGCGGTTTTGAAGATATCGGTGTTTTCGTCACCTGAAGGAATGAGAGCACCTAAGCCCCTCCCCAGTCCACGTCGTTTTTCTGCCACGATGCTTTAGCTCCTGCTCTTGCTGAAAAATTCTTCCTTTCAAGTCTAAAGCAGTCAGAGAAAAAGGGGGGTCTACGATCCGCCGGTGGCGGGCTATGTTTCACGTGAAACACATAAAGCCCTGTTTGATTCTTAAGAATCAAACAGGGCTTTATATACAAATAACAACTGTTTTTAGTTGTTTATTTGTTTGCTATTTCAAGGGCGGCCTTGAGATAGGCAATAGCTCCAGTCGAGTGCGGATCGTAGGTAAGTACTGTCTGCTGGTAGCTGGGCGCCTCTGAAATGCGAACTGAACGAGGAATCATGGCACCCAATACCTCGTTCGGAAAGTGCCTGCGCACCTCTTCAGCAACCTGGGACGCGAGGTTGGTACGACCGTCGTACATCGTAAGCATGATAGTGCTGACGTGAAGCTCACTATTGAGGTGCTTTTGAATCATGCCGATATTCTTCAGCAGCTGACTCAAGCCCTCCAATGCGTAGTATTCTGCCTGAATTGGAATCAGTACCTCTTGGGCAGCAACAAACGCGTTAATGGTCAGCAGACCCAAGCTCGGCGGGCAGTCGATAAAGATGTAGTCCAGGCGAGACAGCCCTTCACGTTCGCGATACGCAGCGTAATCTGAAATTGCTGACTTCAACCGTGTTTCACGTGCAACCATCGAGACCAGTTCAATCTCGGCACCGGCAAGGTCAATGTTGGCAGGGGCTACCCACAGATTCTCTACGTCGGGAGCGGGCTGGACCACTTGCGCCAAAGGCAGATCTTCGATGAGCACATCGTAGGTACTTTTCACCTCGGTGCTGTGTTCAATGTTGAGGGCGGTGGACGCATTACCCTGGGGGTCGTTGTCAATTACCAGTACGTTGAGCCCTTTGAGCGCTAGGGCAGCTGCAAGGTTAACAGCGGTTGAGGTTTTACCCACCCCGCCTTTCTGGTTTGAGATGGTAAAGATGCGGGTTGATGCCGGCTTTTGGACTTCAGTTTTCATGAGAGCTGCGAACTGCTGGCGTTCCGAAACAGCCTCTTTGGCGAGCGGGGTGTTGGCTGCCGCCGATGATGAGCGCTCGATCTTTTCTAATGTTTCACGTGAAACACGCTTGCCACGATCGGGTGACGATGCTTTTGCATCTGAGGTGGGTTCCGGAGGTAGACCAAAATCCGCCGGCTTTACATTTGCGCTCATGAGGTTCTTTCCTTCAATACTGTCAGGGGTAACCGACACTCCCACACCCTCTCAGGGTAGGTTCAGTGCAGCGGTTTCTCGTTTCTCTAAGACTACCCGGCACGTCCAACAATCACCAGCAAGATAATTTTTTAAAACCTATAAAGGTTTATATTCTGAATATTAAGGGGTGTTTCACGTGAAACCGCCCCAACACGGTATAAATTTGCACGTTCTCCCATTGACAGTGACGTAAGTATAAATCTTGAAAATAAGGAGATGGCAGTGAGCAACCAACATGTCTTTACTTCAATAGTGATTGGTGCAGGGCAAGGCGGGCAGGCAGGCTGCGCGTGAAGTGAAGAAGTTTCTTGTAGAGAGCACATCAGCGACTGCTTCAGGTTACGGTCGCCCCTAAGACTAGAGACAGCGGGGCATCAGTAGCTAGCAAAAAGCCCACCGTCCCTGCGAAGGGGCGGTGGGCTTGAGGTGAGGCAGAAAGAGACGTTAGAGCGTCACTCGTACCACGGTAGTGGACTCTTCTAGCAGGTTCTCGCCGGCGAGAATAATCTCGGTCTCGCGAGCGCCGTACTTATTGAGCTTCTTTTTCGCTTTGGTGATTTCTTCTGCTGCGCTGCGACCTTTGAGGGCGAGCAGGGTGCCGGTGCCTCGCAGGATTGGCAGGGTGATGTCGAGCAGTCCTACCAGGGCTGAGACGGCGCGGGCGGTGACATAGTCGGCGTCCACCTGCCCGACAGCTTGTTCGGCGCGTCCGCGGATGATATCGACGTTCTCAAGACCCAGATCGTCAACGACTTCGGTGAGCCAGATGACGCGGCGCTCTAGGGGCTCTATGAGGGTCAGCTGGAGGTCGGGGCGTGCAATTGCTAGGCAGAGGCCAGGAAGCCCTGCTCCGGATCCTACGTCGGCTACTGAGGCGCCCTGTTCGATGTGTTCCTGTACGACGGCACAGTTGAGCACATGACGTGCCCAGAGGCGGGGCATTTCGCGTGGTCCGATGAGGCCGCGTTCGATGCCGCTGGTTGCGAGGTGTTCAACGTAGCGCTGCGCTAGGGGCAGACGGTCGCCAAAAACGGCGTGTGCGGCGGTGAGGTCGCTACCGGTTAGTTCGGGGGTTTGGCTCACTGGTTACTCGCTTTCGACTGAGATAACGATGTGGCGGTCGCGTCCTTCGCCCTGGGATGCTGAGATGAGACCGTGTTCTGCCACGAGGTCGTGAACAAGTTTGCGTTCGTAGGCACCGAGCGGGGGCAGGTGTACCTCTTCGCCGTTTTCTTGGACGGAGGTGATGGCGTCCATTGCAAGTTTAGCTAGGCGCTGCTGGCGTCCTGCACGGTGGTTGGCGATATCGAGGATCAGGCGTGAGCGGTTGCCAGTGGAGGCGAGAACGGAGAGGCGGACGAGTTCCTGTAGGGAGTCAAGCACCTCGCCTTTGGAGCCGATGAGAGCTCGAAGGTCTTCGTTCTCTTCACCGTCGGTTACTACCGAAATGTAGTTGCGGTTGTTACGAATTTCGATGTCGATGTCGCCGTCGATATCAGCGATATCAAGCAGTTCTTCGAGGTAGTCAGCGGCGATGTCGCCTTCCTCTTCGAGGGTGGTGATATCTATCTCGTCGAAGATTTCAGTTTCAGACATTACAAAGCTCTTTTCTGGTGGAAAGGGGGTAGGCAAAACGTAGAGGCTAGAAGCTATTTGTTCTTTTTGAGCTGCTGTTTCTGACGTTTTTTGCCAACGGGTTGTACTCGCTGACCGCGGGTTGCGCGTTCGCGGATTTCTGCCTGTTCCTGGTCGTGCTGTTCTTTAGTTTTGCCAACGGGGGGCAGACCTTTAGCGGCACGGCGGGCGTTAAGTTCGCGTTCTGCCTGTGAGTTGGGTGAGGGGTTGTTGCGGATAACCCACCACTGCTGCCCCATTGACCAGAGGTTTGAGACGGTCCAGTAGATCAGCACACCGATGGGGAAGTTAATGCCGGTGATGAGGAAGATGATGGGGAAGACGTAGAGCAGAATCTGCTGCTGGCGGTATATGGAGGATTCTTTGGCAGCGTCAGACATGTTTTTGGCTGAGAGCTGCTTCATGGTGATGAACTGGGTCAAGCTCATCAGAACCACGAGGACGCCTGCGATGGCGATGGTGGAGGTGTGGTTGCCGTTGCCGGGCTGCATCATGGTGGAGAACAGGGGCGCACCGAAGACGAAGGCGTCATTGAAGGAGGTGACATCAGACGGTGAGAGCATGAGAATACCCTCATTGTTGCGAGCTGCACCGGGTACACCGTTCAGTACCTGCAAGAGGCCGAAGAAGATGGGCATTTGCACCAGAATGGGTAGGCAGGACGCGAGAGGGTTGGTGCCCTTTTCTTTGTAGAGCGCCATCTGCTCCTGCGCCATTGCCTGGCGAGAAAGCTGATCGGTCTTACCCTTGTATTTTGCCTGCAGCTTCAGCAATTCGGGCTGGAGTTCCTGCATGCCGCGCATTGATTTGATCTGCTTCAAGAACAGCGGAATGGTGAGAACACGCATAACCAAGGTTAGGACGACGATGCACAGCACCCAGTTCAAACCGGATGAGGGATCAAGACCGATGGTGGTGAAGAGGTTGTGGAAACCGGTCAGGATTAGTGAAACGATCCATTTGAAGGGCCACAGTATTGCATCAAACATTAAGTTATCTCCTACGCCAGGGGCTTATTCTGGCAGGGTTGGGTGGGTATCTGGGGGCGTGCCGTTATGAGTGAGGGGCGACGCGTTCAGGATGGTTCAAAAGTATTATTTTTGGTTCTTCGCCGGGGGTGAAAGAACGTTTGCCAGCGGGCACTGGGTCTAAACCGCCGGTTGCCCAGGGGTGGCATCGCAGTAGGCGTCTGACCGTGAGCGATAGGCCTTTGCAAGTGCCGTGAACGGTGACTGATTCTAGCCCGTAAGCTGAGCAGCTGGGGTAGTAGCGGCAGACGTTGCCGTACAGGGGTGAGACCAGCATGCGGTAGAGCTTGAGAAAAGCAGTGAGCGTGTTTTGGGGCAGACTCCACAGCGCGTGGGTAATGGAGGTGGGACGCACGAACTCGTGGGGTGCATCTTCTAATCGCTGCTCGTTGGTATCAGCGGTGCGCGGTGCGGTGCCCATGGGTAAATTAGAGCTCCTCTCGCGGCTGCGGTACGGGTGCATCTGCAGCGTCAGAGCGTGGTGCTACTGCAGTGGTTTCAGCGGGGCTGAGTTTGGCAAGGGCGCTAGCGAGCGCCGATGTGTAGTCATTATTGAGCGTTTCGTAGCTAGCTGAGGCTGCTGCTGGTAAAGCTCTTACTACAAAATAATAGCCCTCCGCGTGGGTTCTTAGCGAGTCTGCACTGATGTGGCGTAGTTTGCGCTGTACTTTATTGCGCATTACCGAGTTACCAACGGCTTTAGACACAATGAAACCCACCAGCGTTGGGGTGTGCTCTACCGGCGCGGCGTACAGTACGAGGGTTTTGCGTCCTACTTTGGCACCGGTGCGTGTTGCTACTGCGAACTGGGCTCTGGTGCGCATGCGGTGTACTGCGGCAAGCATAAGAGTTACGGGCGTCCTTGGTAGAGGTAGTGAAAAGTAGTGTGATAAGGAGAAAGCCCCCAACTGAACCAGTTGAGGGCTTCACCGTTTAAGCTGCGAAAACCTTATGCTGAGAGCTTTGCGCGACCCTTTGAGCGGCGGTGTGCGAGGATTGCACGACCAGCGCGGGTACGCATACGCAGGCGGAAGCCGTGCTTCTTGGCACGACGGCGGTTATTCGGCTGGAAAGTACGCTTTGACATGATGTTGTCTTTCGGTTGTTTCACGCGTTCACGGTGCTACAGAAGAAAAGTTTTTCTGTAGACACTGCGCGCGCAAATTTCTTGCTGTGTACGGTTTCGCCCGGATCTACGGTCGCTTGTGCTCCTTAT
>NZ_CP070481.1 GCF_016924835.1 Rothia sp. ZJ932
ATAAAAATACCCGTGTGTATAATTGCCCTTAACTGTTTATAGGTGTAAAAAGTTTTTGACTTAACACCAGAAGCTGTTATAGGCTTTAGATAGCTTCTAAACGAAGTAAACCCCTCAGTTCAGGGTCATAGTTGAACTGAGGGGTTATCCAAAAAAAGTAAATTTATTCTCTAAGGATACATATAATGTCCGATTTCAACAACATTTTCTATGTCGACCACCCCCACGACTACATCTTCAAAAGCGTCAAGCGTGCCCAGGACTACCAGCCCAACCCCAACTACAACAAAGAAACAAACCCTGACGCTCCCAAAGGTCAATTTGTCGACGCTGTAGACAAAGACGGCACCCCCAAATGGCTAGTCCAAGTCACCCACTACAGCACTGACTACGACGGTGAAGAAATCATGGAGGACTTAGAAATCCAAATGTTCACCCATGAAGCACCCACCGCACCCCGAAGCTCCCAAGTCTACTTCCAAGGCTTACGACTCTTCATCTACTCCAAATTCGATAGGAGTAAAGGAGAAAAAGGTAAAAGCGTCGGTGCATGCTCATGGCGCGCCCAGAAAATGCTCACCAAAGACCCCTCAGCAACACCACCACCCAGCACCAAATCATAAGCAACAAGCGGAAAGTAAAAGTCATGGCTAAGGACGCAGAAAACATGCCAGACGGCTTTGTAAACATCACAAGCGCCGCACGTTTCCTAGACGTATCCCGTAGCACCATCTACAACTGGATTCAGGCAGGCGTTCTACCCCAGCCCTACAACATCAACGGTCAAAAGCTCTACCAGCGCTCAGAGCTGGCAGAAGCCGTTAAACGTTACTCGGCACAAAAGCCTGACCCTAACTTCTAATTCCGCCACAAGCCCCTGAGAACCGCCTCAGGGGCTTTCCACCATTTGCTAAAGAACAACTCGACCGGGACAAAACAAAAAGCTCACGGCACTACCCAAACCCCCCAAACCAACACCCAGCCCCCCCACAAAGCGCGCCACTAAGTAACCAAGACGCGCAGACCCAAAGCGCAGACCCCCCCGGCGACTCAAACGAACCCCAGCCCGACAAGGGCGCAGGGTGAGTGACAAAGCCAAAAGGGGGGGCAAGCAAAAGGGGCAAGCGTCTTGGTTACCACAAAGCGCGCTTTAAACTGGGTCTGGGGGTTGGTTTGGGGGTCTCTCTTGATTAGTAGTGTCATAAGTGAGCTTTTTGCTCCGCCCCCCTCCCCCCTGTCGAGCTGGAACAGTCGAGCACCATTGGAAGAAGCCTGAAAAGGAAGCATGGTGCCCGGCAGGAAGCCGAGAAATGTTAGTCAAGAAGTATGTTAGTGGCTTAACGGTATCCGCGACACGAAGAGATGCTGGAAGACCTGTTGAGGCGAGCTACAGCCTGAGTCAAGATGATTTGGACGCACAGCCATTGAATAGGCGTATGGACGAGTACGCCTTGCAAGATTTCTTGCATAAGGCAGGTCTGCAAGACCTTTTTGTGTGTATGGGTGATGATGTGGGCGATGCTCAGAGCTATTTCAGTGTGCAAGAGATGGAATTGAGTACAGGTCATTTTGTGACTGCTGGTGAATGTCTTGCTGACTACATGGGTAGTGAGCAAGACATGCATAAGCTCACCGTCTCGGCATTGCCGATTTGGTTGAAGAGCATGTTTAGACCCAAGCGTGGGAATACTAAAGGTTGGACGGCTGCGGTCTCTCGTAACAATTTCAAGTTTCTAATGTCTATCGATGTAGAGGGTTTGAAGGGGCTTTATGAAGCCTTTGCGGTCACTCTAACCGTTCCAGCAGGTGAAGAAGTGCCCACCCCCGCTACGTGGCAGAAAATGCGTAAGAGACTTATCGAGGGCGGTCTCAGATACCACAAATGGCATCTTGTGCATTGGGTGACAGAATTTACTCGTAAGCTCACACCGCATCTGCACATGACGGTATGGGTGGATAAAGACTTATCACTACGTGAGTTTCATACTGACCTTGTAGATCGCTGGACGGACATAACGGCAAAGCACGGCTACGAAGTTTCGCATAAGTCTCAATACGCTAAGCGGGTCGAAGATACGGGCTGGTTTTTATACCAGGCTAAGCACGGCTCTCGTGGACAAACCCATTATCAAAGACGCGAAGTCCCTGAGAGCTGGCGTACCTCTACCGGTCGCATGTGGGGCTACAACGGCAAATGGGAAGGGTACCTTTTAGAACCTGAGCGAATAGAAACAGCCGGTAATGAAGACCTCTGGGTCATGAGACGTCACATCAAGAAATGGAATCTCTCTCGCGCCCGACTGATAGTCGTCAAAGATGCTAAGTCCAAAAGAAGGAAGGCAAGAGCAATCAACTTTGGAAGGCGTGGTTTGAAGTGTGGTAACGAAGCATTCTCTGCTGTCCGCCCAATGAAAATGTGGGCGGACAGGGAAAAAGTCCTACAGATACTTAAAGCCACCAATTACACCTTGCAAGAGATGCGACCACCGACCGAAAGACAAGCTAGGATTACCCAACTCCGCCGACAATACGGTTTCATCGACTAGCCCCGCCCGCCCGTCTTACCTTTTTTGGCTTACTGGTGATAAGCGGAGCAAGCCATACAAGAAAAAACCGAGTCAAGGGTGAGCGTAGCGAATCCCTTGACGCGGGGGTTTCTTGTATGTAGGATTGCTCGCCACCAGTAAGACAAGAAACCCGGCTATTTCATACCTTTAGCTGAAACAAGT